>JAKFCK010000044.1:0-14461 GCA_036676685.1 Chitinophagaceae bacterium
GTCTGCCCCGGTGCGCTTTTCAGCGTTCCGGCAATCACGAAACTTACATTACCGATCTTTACGGAGTCACCTACGTTTGCATTAAACTGTAGCAACACCGTCTGATCCACCAGCGCGGCCTGCCCGTTACGAAAAGTTTGACCGGCCGATGAAGGTACCGTCTCTAAATCTCCATAATAGGGAAACCCGCCGCTCAATGCACGCACCTGTACCAAACGTGTCCCTTCCCCTTTGGGAAAATAGATCATGGAGGTAAAACTTTGCTGCTCCGATCGCTGGTCGCCCAGCGAATCGGCCATTTTTCTAATCGCCGGGCTCACCTGTTTATTGCTGCTTATCTCCAGGTCGGCGCCCAGTAAACTCGCTGCCTGCCGGTCTATTTCGTAGCGCATATTATCCCCTAAAGAATAAATGGCCACCATGGCCGCAATGCCAAGTATAATAGACGAAACAAACAATAACAGCCGGGAACGATTCCGCCGGCTGTCACGCCATGCCATCCTTAGAAGCCAGGGAACATTTAGACCGGTTTGATTGTTCATTCAAATAATTTAATAATTTGATGATTTGATGATTTGATGATTTGGACCTCGTTAAACCCCCAATACCGCAACTCATCGTAGTTTTTCGAAACGACGCAGGAGTTTCAGAAACAACAACCTGTCCCGTGAGTAAAGCGAAACGGGAGATCCCGATGAGTTAACGATTTCGGGACAACTCTGATTTCTTAACTCTTAATTCTCAACTCTTAACTCTTAATTCATAAACTCTTCTCGTCCGAAACAACTCGCCCCCCTTTAAGTTTAATGATCCGTCCTGTCTTATTGGCCAGGTCCAGGTCATGTGTTACCATCACGAGTGTAGTACCGGCTTCTTTATTCAGGTTAAAGATCAGGTCCACAATACCGCGGCTTGTTTCCGCATCCAGGTTACCGGTAGGTTCATCGGTAAACAGGATCCGGGGTTTATTTATAAAAGCTCTCGCCATAGAGACCCGTTGTTGTTCACCACCGCTCAATTGGGCGGGGTAATGGTGCCCGCGGTTGGCCAGGCCTACTTTCTGGAGCAGGTCGACAGCCCTTGGCTTTATATTTTTTTCTTTTCGCAATTCCAAAGGCACCATCACATTCTCCAGGGCCGTAAGGGTAGGCAGCAACTGGAAGTTTTGAAATATAAATCCCACATACTGATTCCTGATACTGGCCCGCTGGTCCTCATTCAACTGGTCCAGCGGGATATTGTTTAGTTCTACGGTCCCCGTGCTGGAACGATCCAGGCCGGCAGCCAGGCCCAGCAATGTCGTTTTACCGCTGCCTGATGGCCCCACGATAGCCATAGTAGCGCCTTCTTCTACAGAAAAATTAATATCCTCCAGCACTGTCAATGTGCGGCCTGCACTCTGATAAGTTTTACCCAGGTTTTGAATATTCAATATCGTTGCCATGAATCATTGTTGTTTTCGTGTTCTGTAATTTAGATTATTTTTTTTTCACCGGGAGAGAACAAGAGCTGCGTAGCACGTTAGCAGGACTTTAATTCCCGCGACACGGAAAGCAGGGGAAGTTCCCCTGAGAAAATATTTCGCCACAATTGCCTATTCTTAAAAAAATAAAACATGCCAGCAATTACCCGAATCATCAAGGATGAAACTGCCGTTGGTAAATCTACCAACGAGCATCTGTTAGCATATCCGACAGCTTCTGATGGGTAAACTTCACGCTATCTATACACCATAGCCG
Source organism: Chitinophagaceae bacterium (assembly GCA_036676685.1). Classification (GTDB taxonomy): domain Bacteria; phylum Bacteroidota; class Bacteroidia; order Chitinophagales; family Chitinophagaceae; genus Ferruginibacter. The sequence goes on from JAKFCK010000044.1 coordinate 1,740, forward strand.
GAGTTGCTGAACACTAATGTCAGGTCAACTGTCAGCATGTTGTCGAAATTAAGTGCACCATTTTGATTGACAGGGAACTGACTGCCTGGTTTTGCCGGTCAATGATCTTAACGATAATATCGGTGTAGTTTGATTAAGCATTTCCGTACCAGTCAAAAACCTTCACGTTACCGCGCACGGCGCCTGCAGTGGACAGGGTTGATCAATAGTACCCGGGGACTCTTTAGAGCAAGAGAAGAATAGAATTAAGACAAGAAAGCCAATAACATTTTAAGAATGCAGGTTTGACACGAAGTTCACGAATTCCGGAACACGGATTTCGCGAATTATACGAATCACACGAATTACACGAGTTTTTTCATGGCAAAACTTTGTGTCTTCAGCGGAGATTTCCTAATGTATAGGTTGACCAGGGATCTCCCGGCAACTTTACCCATCCGGCCAGCCGTTCGGACCTGCGTGAAAACCAAGAACTATGAACCATCAACCATGAACCAACAATATTCAACATTTAAAATTCAACATTCAACATTTAAAATTCAACATTTAAAATAATAATTAATCATCTTCTCATCGCTGCCATCAACTGGTCATAATAAGCTTCACTGACGGGAACGGCTCTCTTATTAATGATCACCTGGGTGCGGTCGGCTTTATCGATCTTGTCCAGGGCAACTAAATAAGAACGATGCACCCGCACAAATTTTTCCTGCGGCAGCAGGTTGAGGGCTTCAACAAAAGTGCTACGGGAAAGAATATTTTTATCCTTCAGGTAAAAAGTTACATAGTTGCCGTTGGCCTCCGCGTAACAGATGTCGCTGAACATCACTTTTACCAGTTCATAACCTGTTTTAATGTAGAGATGATCTGCGAGTGCGGTGGTATTACGGAGGTTGTATAATTCAAATGCTTTATTACAGCCTTTTAAAAAGCGGGCCAATGAAAATGGCTTCAACAGGTAATCAACTGCATCCAGTTCAAAACTTGTGACGGCATGCTCACTATACGCCGTAGTAAAAATAACCATCGGTTTTTTGTTCAGGCTGTTGAAAAATTCGATACCGGAAATGTCAGGCATCTTAATATCGAGGAAAAGCAGGTCAACCGACTCTTTTTGTAAATAATCCAGTGCTTTAAACGCGTCGGTGAAAGTGGCCTGTAGGTGAAGGAATGGCACTTTGGAAGACAATGATTTTATAATGTCTAACGCGATCGGCTCATCGTCTATGGCAATTGCTTTCATAAAAAAAGGTTAACCAAATTTCGCTAATTGTATGGTAAGATGCACGAAAAAAGCTGCGGGCCGGTCATGAATAACGAGCTCATGTTGGTTGGGATAAGAAAGTATTAAACGTTGCCGCACGTTTTCCAGCCCTATACCCGCCTTATCTCTCTCGGGATCAGTTTCCTGCCGGGGGTGTTTGCTGTTGCTGATATCAAAATACAGGGTACTGTCTTTAATCTCTAAATTTAATTTTATGTATGAGGGTTCCCGCAGGCTGATACCGTGTTTAAACGCGTTTTCCACGAATGGAATTAATAGCATGGGCGCTATCTGCAGGTAGTTTTCAGACGTATTTATTCCTGAAGTGATCTGTATACCCGGGTTCGTATCTGTTCTCAGCCGTTGCAGGCTGATGTAATTTTCCAGGTAATCAATTTCTCTTGAGACAGGTATTTTATCCTGCACATTTTCCTGCAGCATGAAGCGCATCATATCACCCAGCTTTTGAATGCCCTCACTGGTCCGTTCCGCATTCTCCTGTATCGCTGTACCATACAAAGTATTCAGCGCATTGAATAAAAAATGCGGGTTGATCTGTGAACGAAGGAAATCGATGTTGGCACTGGATTGCGTCAGCTCTTTCTGCAGAACAGTGATCCGCTCATTACCTGCCTGGAGCCTTTTATATAAAAACCAGGTGACAGGCACCGTAATAAAAAGCTGGAAGAAGGCATTAAATACACTGTACCCGAGGCCGGCGTCGTCATCCGTGGTGATGAATATCGATACAATGTAGATCAACAGGAATGTACCCGCAATGATCAACAGGCATTTTTTTAAATAGGAAACGAACGGGTTACGGCTCCCTGCAAGTGAAGCGGGGATCAACTTATAAAACGAAAAAAGATAGAGAGCGATCGCAATAAGAACCACTACGGCCCACCCTATTATGATTTCCATGTCCGCCCTGCCAAATCGCAGGACCAGGAGACCTGTCAACCACACTACCGCGGCAACAATAGCTTCTTTCCGGATGATCGGGTACTTCGCCTCGATCTTTTCTGAAATATTAAGCAGGTACATGCCTGCATACTTAATCCCGGTATAGATAGCCAATACAAACAGGACGGACAAGGTATGTTCCAGGGAGTCTTCAAAAATTTTCCAATACACATCTTCTTTTGATGCTGATGCAAATTCGTAGGCGCTGAGCCATGTGCCGGTCACAAAAAAAAGGCCCAGTAATGCTGCCAGGACTAAGATCATCCCGATGAGATTTCGGAGCCGGGTGCCCCGTTTGAGCAAACCCGGTACAAAAATAAAATTTAGCGAGATCAATGCGACGTAGAAGCCCAGGTGCCGGGTAAGTTGCGGCCGGAAATAATGCTGGTAGAAATTGAAAGGCACACCTGCTTCTTTAAAGTACGGATAGTAGGTTTCCGGGTAAGGGGGCTGATCAGATTCGAATCCTTCCATTATAAAAACGAGAATAAAAAAAGCAAATAAGGTCGTGAACGCCCAGAACTCAATCCTAACAAAACCACTCATCTTTTTAAACAATTCTTTCATAGTGTCATTTGAGCTGCAATAATACCGGATCATTTATCCGCAACATAGTAAAAGTGACGAAACTTGGAGAAAATGTGACGGAAAGGGAGGGAGGGTTTAGGGTGGAGGGTGGGATTTACAATTTGGTGATTTGATGATTTGATGATTTGATGATTTGATGATTTGATGATTTGATAATGGCGGAGAACCAATGCGGGTTGCGGGTCAGGGGTTACGCGTTATGGGTTACGGGTGGAGGGTTGACGGAGAATTGATGATTCGTCACATATTTCCCGGCATTCGACACTTTGCCTCCACCCGGCGATCATTTGTTTTCTAATCTTGCCTGTCATTCATAACACATCAAACAATCCACCACATCATGAAGGTATCTATTTTAATCACCGCCTTTTTACTATTTATGTGCAATGTTTTTGCACAACCAACCGGCAATATTACAGGAAGTATCACCGGTAATTTACACGGAGCATCCGTTAGCCTCTTACGGGCCAAAGATTCTACTACCATTAAACTGGCCGTGTCTGGTAAAGCGGGCGAGTTCCTGTTTGATAATATAGCGGATGGTAAGTACCTCGTTTCTGTTACGGCTGTGGGTCACAGGAAGGCCTGGTCAAAGGTATTTGAGTTGGCACCGGAACAGCAGGTTGTCCGGCTCCCGGGAATTACGTTAAATCCTGTGAGCAAAGAACTGGCAGCCGTAAGTGTTACAGCCAAACGCCCGCTGGTTGAACAGCGCATAGACCGCACCGTTGTAAACGTGGAAGCCTCCATTGGCAACCTGGGCACTTCCGCGTTGGAAGTGCTGGAGAAAGCGCCCGGTGTTTCTGTTGACAGGGATGGCAACATCAGTTTGAAAGGCAAGGAAGGCGTGCTCATCATGATCGATGGGCGTCCCACGCAATTAGGCGGGGCAGATCTTGCCAACCTGTTGCGCAATATGAGTTCCAACCAACTGGACCAGGTGGAGATCATGACGAACCCGCCGGCACGGTATGATGCGTCCGGCACATCGGGTATCATCAATATTAAAACAAAGAAAAATATTACAGCAGGGTTTAACGGTTCCGCGTCTGTTGCTTATGGCCAGGGGAAGTATGCCAAAACTAACGAAGGCTTCGTCTTCAATTACCGGGAAGGTAAAGTCAACCTGTTCAGCAACCTCAGCCACAATTACCAGAAAAGGTATTCCATCCTCAACATAGACCGTAACATTTATAACAGCAGCACCAGTGCAATAGATAACATCTTCAACCAGCAAGCCAACAGGATGTCTGCAGGTAACGCCTGGAGCGCAAAACTGGGCGCAGATCTTTTTGCAACCAAAAAGACCACCGTAGGCGCAGTTGTAAATTTAAACTCAAGAGGGATGACGTCCCGCAACCCGAATGTCACGAACATCTTTAACGCAGCTAAAGCCCTGCAGAGTGTTACCAGTGCCATGGTGAACAATGAGACGGATTGGAACAGCATTGGCAGCAACTTTAACTTCCGAAGCGTACTGAATAAGAAAGGCAGGGAGATCACTGCAGATATCGACTTTGCAAAACATTCCATGAGCAATGACCTGTGGATGGTAAATTCTTATTCCGATGCTACGGGTACTGCTTACCGTAAGGCCGACACCCTCACCGGGTTATTGCCGCAGGAAATCAAAGTATACGGTGCGCGGGTAGATTATGTGCACCCCTTAAAAAAAGATGTGAAGTTTGAAGCGGGCATCAAAGCCGGATTGGTGAGAACAGATAACAATGCCGGTTATGACAGCATTGAAAATGGACAGGTCATCCATGATTTTATCCGCAGTAACCATTTTGTGTATGAAGAAAATATCAATGCCGCATATGCAAATTTCAGCAGCCCCCTATCTAAAAAGATTAGCGCGCAGTTTGGCCTGCGGGCAGAGAATACCAATGCCCGTGGCACCCAGCTCACGACGGGTGAAACTTTCAGCCGCCATTATACGCAGCTATTTCCCACTGCCTACTTCCAATACAAAGCCAATGAGAAAAATAATTTCGGCGCAAACTTTGGAAGAAGGGTAAGCCGGCCCAGCTACCAGAGCCTTAACCCGTTTATCCGATTTATTGACAGGTATACTTTTAGCCAGGGTAATCCTAACCTGAAACCATCCATCAGCAACAGTATCGAATTATCCCACACCTGGAAAAAAGATATTACAACGACCGTCAATTACACGAACGTAAAAAATATCATCCACGAAGTGATCCAACAGAAAGGCCAGGAGGCGTACAACATGCCTGCAAACGTAGCCTCCCTCAACCAATTTGGCATTGCTGTAAATGCCAATACGGATGTAACCAAATGGTGGACCAGCAACATCAGCGTGAACCTATACAATGATCATTACAAAACGGTGATAGCCGGCTCCCCTGTTGACCAGTCTGCTACGAGTTTTATCCTGAGTGGCACGCAGCAGATTAAGATCACCAGGACCCTGACATGGGAAATAAACGGCAGGTTCAGGAACGGGTGGCTGGAAGGTATCATGCGGGTAAAACCTATCGGATTTATGGGTGCAGGACTGAGCAAACAGGTGTTGAAGAACCAGGGCACACTTCGCCTTACCGCAAGAGATATTTTTCATACGCAAAGATTACGCGGCAGGACCCAATATGGTAACGTGGACCTTGCCATGCGGCAGGTAAGCGAAACCCGCGTGGTAACGATCGGCTTCTCCTATCGTTTCAGCAAAGGCAAAAAAGTCGCGCCCGTAAAAAGAACATTGGGAAGCGCAAACGAAGAGCAGGAGCGCATCGGCCAATAAAAAAAAAACAAACTAAAATATATTCATGAGTCACTCCCCTATTATTAAAACATCCGGGCTTTCTTATCATTATTCAAAGGATGTACAAACCTTACACGACATCAACCTGTGTGTAGAAAAAGGAAGTATTTATGGTTTCCTTGGCCCGAATGGCGCTGGTAAAACAACCACGCTAAGTTTATTACTGGGACTGTTTCAAAAACAGGAAGGTGAAATCGAGATCTTTGGGCAACCCCTGCATACCAACAGGATCGGGATCCTGAAGCGGGTAGGTTCGTTGATTGAAACGCCTTCCCTTTATGGCCATTTGACCGCCCGCGAAAACCTGGAAGTCTACCGGGATATCTATGGCGCATCAACGGCCAGGATCACGGAAGTTTTAGCAATGGCAGGATTATCTGGTACGGGCAAAAAAACAGCGAGGAAATTTTCACTGGGTATGAAGCAACGCCTGGCCATCGCGCTGGCCCTACTGCCCAACCCTGAATTGCTAATACTCGATGAGCCTTCCAATGGCCTGGATCCGGCGGGTATTATTGAACTAAGGCAATTGATTCAAACATTGAACAGCGAATATGGTATGACGATCGTTATCTCCAGCCACCTGCTGAGTGAAGTAGAAAAAATGGTAAGCCATGTAGGTATCATCTACCAGGGAAAGTTACTTTTCCAGGGTACGCTGCCCGACCTGCATCTTGCCAGGCAAAAAAGTTTTACAGTGATGATCAGCACCTCGGACAATTCAGCTGCTGTACAATTGTTGCAGGAATTTGATCCGCAACTAAACGGCGAAGGTTTCTGGCTCACATCTCAAAGTAAGGAGCAGGTCGCGGCCATCAACAGGACGCTCACGCAACATAACCTGGACGTATACATGCTGCAACCCCGGCAAAACAATCTCGAACAATTATTCATTGATCTTACATCTGCCCCATTATGAGCCTGCTCCTCTCCCTTCGTTCGGAATTATTAAAGAACAAACGTACATCGTCGTTTTATTTAACGTTGGTGGCAGCACTCTTCGGCCCCTTCCTGTCCATGCTGGACCTTGTGTTTGATGGCGTGGAAAAAGATCACAGGACCGACATCCTCAATGAATTGTTTACAACAAAATACATGATGACAGGAGCGGTGGTGTTTCCCATTTACATCATACTCCTTTGTGCTTTACTGCCTCAAACCGAGTACCGGAACAACACCTGGAAACAAGTGCTGTCATCCCCGCAGCAGCGGCTGCACATGTTCCTGGCAAAGTTCATCAACATCCAGGGCCTGATCCTGCTGTTCTTCCTGGCTAACCAGTTGGGAATGCTGGCCAATGCAGTGATCCTGTTTTTCAGAGATCCTTCCCTCGACATCTTCAACCAGCCGTTGGCCTGGTCCGCCATTGTGGCTACCCTGGGCAACAGTTATATTGCCCTGCTGGCGATGTGTGCGCTACAATTCTGGATGGGCATAAGGTTTAAAAATGTGATCATCCCTATTGCCACCGGTATCGCTTGTTGGTTTATTGGAACCTTACTGGTGCTGCAAATAAAATCCGCGGCAGGAACATTGTTTCCATATAGCTTCCACATGTATGCCAGTTTCCCCCAGTTTGAACTGAAGGATATGAGCACGCTGCTGTTTACGTCTCTTGCGTTTATGATGGTCTTTTTAGTTGCAGGCTATTTGGATTTCAAAAAAAAGAGAATGTAATTTGATGATTTGGCCATTTTTTGACAGTTTGCCTCAGCCACGTCGTTACCGGGGAACTATTTCACCTTTTTATAAATGACCTTATAATTAATATCCGTCGACAGATTAAAGTCACTCAGGATCCTTAATAATTTTCCCTATCCCTGAATTGTGACGGCACTGCTAAAAAATAGCTGCCCCGGATATTGTAAAGGCGAATATTCTATGGGAGGAACGGAAGATTTTTCGTTATTTGTTTTATGATCCGGCCAAAACTTTGTAAACCATTCGTGAATGGGTTATCATAATCTTACGTTTATATTAACAGCTGGTGAAAAAAGATTTTAAAAAGAAATGAATTAATTTGCCCCATCAGGAACAAAAAAAATTAGTATGAACTGTCCAAATTGCAATGAAATACTGGTGATGACGGATCGCCAGGGTATCGAGATCGATTATTGTCCAAAGTGCAGGGGCGTGTGGCTGGATAAAGGTGAGTTAGACAAGATCATCGACAGATCTGCTTCAATGGCTCCACCGCAAACTCCACCAAGGCCCGATCCGGGGCAATCGGTTCCCTACCGCAAATATGATGATGATTACGAGGGAAAGGGTTACGATCCCCGTTACAAAAAAAAGAAAGGCGGTTTCCTGGGTGACCTGTTTGATTTTTGAGTAAAGAAAAATGGAAAGAGAGCCGGGGGTTAGTGATTTGGCCTTTATAAAAAGGATGGAAACACGGATAACGCGGATCAGCCGGATGAACACGGATCATTTAGATGACCACCGAAAGACAGGCTTGCTGTCGCTATTCAACAGAGGATAAAAAAGATGGAAACACGGATAACACGGGTGAGGCGAATGAAAACGGATCCTTTTATTTAAGTTACTTTTTGGTGCTCCTTGTGATGATGTTCCCGCAGATCTTGCCGATTAGCGCAGATTTTTGCCTGGAGATTGCACATCCGAAATTCAATATTCAACATTCGATATTCAACATTCGACATCCCTAAAACCTTTCCATCCCCACAAACCGCATCTCCTTTGAACCATCAACCATGAACCTTGAACCTTGAAACGGATCATATAGATGGCCCCCACCATTCAACAGGCGGGACCATCCCGTCTATTTTATCTTTTTATAAAAGATTTTATAATTACTTTTTGCGGACACATTAAAACCACTTAGGGTCAAAGTATCGTTGGAGATTGTTAATATCTCACAAGTGCCTGCCGCGGCTATTACCAGGAACATTTCACCGACGCGTTCCTTTTTAATATTGTCCACCCGGTAAGGGCATTGCTGGGAAATGTTATAAGCCTTAAAAGTGGGTTCATCAGCAACGCCTTCTTCGATAAACTTAACGGTGTTGTTTTTGAAATGGGCCAAACGAAACGGGTATTCGGTCTCTTTCCATTTTCCCTGTAAGATGTTTACGATACTATCCCTGTTAAGCGTCGGGAGCTCTGTATGCATAGCCCGGGTCGTATCAGCATTTTTTATTTCAATATTTTCTGTTTTGGCTTCCTCCGTTCTGCTGTTACAGGAAACCAGGATCAGGGTAAGGAGCAAACTAAAAACACAGGCAATAAATTTCATAAGTTGTGGGATTTATTTGCTGCTTAAAGATGGCATTCATTTTTGAAATAAGGAATAACAAAGTTAAAGGTCGCTGCAATTGTACGCCTGCCGAATTACTAACTTTTTTACTACGAAGTGGGCAAAGCTGAAACAGGGCGTAATGAAAAATCTCACTTACCAGCGAAATCCAGATAGCTGCAATAACTCTGTAAACCATCAAATAAAGTTCCCCCTTCAGGGGGTCAGGGGGCTCAACTCACCCCCACAATCTTTCCATCCACCACGTCAATAAAATTGGCATGCGGCACTTTCGGTAAGCCGGGCATACGCATCATTTCCCCGCAAACAGCTACGATAAACCCGGCGCCTTTGTTGATGACCAGGTCATCTACGTCTATGTTGAAATCGCCATCCAGGCCGCTTTCTGTTGCTTCGTCTGTAAAGGAATACTGTGTTTTGGCCATACATACCGGCAGGTGCGAGAGGCCGAGCCTGTCTATTTTTTTAATCATATCCTGGGCCTTTTTGTAAAGCACTACTCCCCTGCCACCATAAATTTTTGTAACGATCTTCCTGATCTTCGTTTCAATATCATCCCCGGCATCGTAAGTAAACTGAAGTGGGGGCGATGGATCTTTACAAATATCTAATACCGCCCGGGCCATCTCTCCTGCGCCTTCCCCGCCCCGGCTAAATGCATCATTGAGGGCAAATGCAGCACCCTTGTGGCTACACCAGCTACGCATAAACGCAATTTCTTCGTCCGTATCAAACTGGTAGCGGTTGAGCACTACCAGCACTTTTTGCCGGAAGGTTTTCAGGATAGCGATATGCCTTTCCATGTTTTGCAATCCCCGGGTGAGCGCATCCAGGTCGGGCTCCATCATTTTATCTTCCCCGATACCCCCGCTGAGCTTGAGCGCCTGCGAAGTGGCTACCAGCACGCTCATGGCTGGCTGCAACCCGGCTTTGCGGCATTTGATATTAAAAAATTTCTCGGCGCCCAGGTCACTGGCAAACCCGGCTTCGGTTATTACATAATCTCCGTATTGCATAGCGGTTTTGGTAGCCATCAGCGAATTACAACCATGGGCAATGTTGGCAAAAGGCCCGCCATGAACGAGTGCCGGGCAGCCTTCCAGGGTTTGCACAAGGTTGGGCAACAGGGCATCTTTTAATAACGCGGTAACAGCACCGGTTACACCCAGGTTTTTGGTGGTAAAGGGATTTCCGGCAAAAGTAAACCCGAGCAACATGTCGTCTATGCGCTGACGTAACTCTTCCAGGTTTTCTGAAAGGCAGAGTACAGCCATGAGTTCACTGGCCGCAGTAATAACAAACCCTGTTTCCGAGGGGATGCCATTATTGGGAACATTTAATGCCGTCACAATTTTACGCAGTGCCCGGTCATTTACATCCAGGCAACGGTTCATCAAAACAGTCTTAATACCTTCCGGTGTACCCCGGTTAAAAAAACGAAAATTATCTACCATGGATGCCAGCATATTATTGGCTGCTGTGATGGCGTGAAAATCGCCGGTGAAGTGAAGGTTGATATCTTCCATCGGCACTACCTGGCTGTAGCCACCGCCGGCAGCGCCGCCCTTCATGCCAAAGCAGGGCCCGAGCGAGGGTTCCCGTAAAGCCAGAACCACATTTTTATTTAATTTTCTTAAGCCGTCTGCCAGGCCCACACTGGTGGTTGTTTTGCCAATTCCTGCTTTAGTAGGTGTAATAGCCGTTACCAATATGAGTTTGCTTGCAGCAATTTTCTCCTCGTCAAACGAAGTGATGTCTATTTTAGCTTTGTAGTGGCCATGTGGCAACACCATCCCGGCCGGTATCCCCATTGTGGCAGCCACGTCTGTTATTAACTGCATGGGGGTGTCCTGTGCTATTTGATAATCAGATTTCATTTGACATTATTTAGGCAATTTAATATCACTCAAATTGCATCATCTAAAGACAAAGAGCACTGATCATCTTCAGCAGCCATTGTGACTGTTATCATTCAAAAAGTGATTTGGTGATTTGGGATGGAAACACGGATGACACGGATGAGGCGGATGAAAACGGATAATTTGTGTGGCTTTGAAAATATCAGCGTGTTGTCTCCTGTTTATAGTCTCGCCTAAATATGCTGTCCCACACTTCCGCGGGGTAAACGGGACAGGCTTCAAAGATGCAAAAGATGTAAAGAGCGCAAAATACTTTGCACTTCTGTACCTGCCTACCGGCAGGCAGGTTTCTCCTGGTGTCGGGGTATGAAATTAATTATCGCAACAACTGCCGTTCGCACAAATATGCTTAACATAAACACAAAGTTTTTGTAATTTCTTTTCCAATAAATAACCCGACATGAAAAAAGCAGCCATCTGTTGTATACTGGTTTTTTCAGGCCTGTTCACGAATGCACAGTACAGGCGAACTTTTAGTGCGGATAAAGACACCGTTTCCGGCGAGCAGATCAAAAGACTGGAATATACGCTGACAGACCTCCTAGCAAGAGGTGAGATAGATGTTTATTCCGGCTATCTCACGGAGGATTATACAAGAATAGCCGCCAATGGGGAAGTGTCTACAAAAGAACAAGTGCTGAAAGATTTTAGAAAAGGCCCGCGTGATGTCAAAATGAAGCCACATGACCTGAAAGTTTTTGTCTATGGGAATACCGCCATCCTGCATGCCCGGTTAGACCTGGAGGCCGGCTCCGGTGACACCCTAACGAGGAGAACTTCTTTAATAACCAAGGTATTCATTAAAAGAAATGGGAATTGGTACATGGCGTCAATGCAAGGAACAGCCGTAAAATAGTACCTGCGGAGGTAAGAGGTTTTTGATAATTTAATAAGCTGCCTAAAAAATTGTTTCACCCCGCAATCCGGGGGACAGGCTGCAAAGTAGCAAAGAATGCAAAAAAATACCCGGAGCGTAACTCACTTTGCTCCTTTTGCCTTTCTCTTTTTTTCTTTGCGTGAAATGAATCGAATGAACTTCCCAACATTCTTCATTCAACATTCAACATTCAAAATTCCAAAAAGTCCTTTCTAACAACACAAACTGCATCTCCCATGAACCATCAGCCATGAACTATGAACTTCCACTGCATCTCCCATGAACCATGCACCATGAACCCGCCCCTCATTCAAAATTTAAAATTCAACATTCAACATCGGCATGGGATACCAAACAATTTCCTTCAAAACCTGTTATAAGTAAACATTCTTATTCCTTTTGATCGTTAAACAAAGTTTCTACCCCGTGTAGCGCGCAAGCCGAACATGATATACAAAATAAATAAAATACCCCTGCTGCTACTGGCAACTCTATTGTTATGCAATGTATCCTCGACCCATGCGCAGGATAATGGAAGATTGTCCGGCAAAGTCGTAGATCGCAGTACCCAAACACCGTTAGCAGGTGTAAGTGTTGTTTTGCAGGGTACGGCCACCGGCATCACAACAGACTCCGGCGGGGCCTTTCGTTTTACCAGCCTGCCGATAAAAACTTACAATATCGATTTTACCGGCGTAGGTTACCAGCCCCAGACCATTTACAATATCGTGGTAAATGCCGGTAATGAAATAAACCTCAATATAGAATTGGAACCCGCCAGGGAATCGCTCACAGAAGTGGTGGTGCGCTCCAACCGCCGCACAGCCGCTGCCGCTACCATCGAGTCGCCGTTAAGTGTGCAACGTTTAACCACCGAAGAGATCAGGAGCAACCCGGGGGGCAACTTCGATATCAGTAAAGTGATACAGGCATTGCCGGGCGTAGGCGGTGGTGTGGCAGGTGGTAGCTTTCGCAACGATATTATCATTCGTGGCGGCGCACCCAACGAAAATGTTTTTTACCTGGATGGTATCGAGATCCCGGTGATC
>JAKFCK010000045.1:0-2135 GCA_036676685.1 Chitinophagaceae bacterium
AAGTATCCATGATAGAAAATTTTCCCTGTTGCCGGATGACGGAAAATATTTCCGGCTCGTAGATCACTACGCAGCTGTAGGCCTTTTCCACGAGGTTGGGTTTATTGATCTCAATTCTTTCCTGCCCGGTTTGAAGGTTCTTCCAGCCACACAAGCGATTGTCTTCATCAAACATTAATACACGCGAAGACTTCCTGTTGGTAACACCAAAAGTCACCAAGGGTTTATGTTGCTGATGAAAGGCCAAAAGTTTGTCCAGGTCCAGGTTGGTAAGGATATCTACATTCAGGGAGAAGAAGGGTGTTTCCAGCCCCAGCAAATCTTTTGCCTTTACCAACCCGCCACCGGTTTCCAACACTTCATCACTTTCATCGCTGGTGATCACGTTACTTCCCCAGCCATTATTCTGCTGAATAGCCATTTTTACCTGGTCCGGGAAGTGGTGAATGTTTACCACCACATCCCTGATACCATACTGTTGCAGGTATTCGATATTTCTTTGCAGCAGCGACTTTCCATTCACCATTGCCAGCGCTTTAGGATGCGTATCTGTCCAGGGTTTAAACCGTGTGCCGAGGCCGGCGGAGAAGATGATTGCCTGGTGCCCCCCCGCCCCTAAAGGGGAGCTTTGGGGCTTATTAGCTTTGAGCTCTTCTATTTTTTTATTGATCTCGTTCAAAATTATTTCAGTATTATTCTTTACTTGTAAATTCGTGAACCGCATTACGGTGATACCAAGCTCCTCAATTTCTTTTTGCCTGTATTCATCATTGATCTTAACATCTGCACTCTTATGGATACTACCATCAATTTCTATTACCAACTTTAATTTATGACAGTAGAAATCAGCGATATAAAATAAGATCGGGTGTTGCCGCCTGAATTTCATTCCCAGGTTATTCCCAGCCAGGTGACCCCAAATTAGATCTTCCTCCCATGTGCTGAACTGCCTCAGTTCCCGGGCCCGTTGGAAAAGCAAATGTGACGCGCCATAATACATATTTTTTGCTTCCCCTTTCATAGAACCGATTTTCATAATTACCCTCACACAGCCTTGTTAAGCCCACATAGTTTAGGGTCGCTCACCTTTAGGGGTTGGGGGTTTTAATTACCCTCACCCAGCTCAGGGCCAGCTCCCCTTTAGGGGTTGGGGGTTGTAATCCAATTCTCCCTATTATTATGCCCCATCTCAATCTTAACCTTAAACTTATTTTTTAAATGCCTTGCAAGCGCTTCGGCGGCATACACACTCCGGTGCTGGCCTCCGGTGCAGCCAAAATTCACGACAAGGTGCTCGAAACCTCTTTTAATATAATCCTCTACAGAAATATCGATAATGCTGTACACGCTGTTCAAAAAATCAGGCATTTTGGTGCGCTGCTCCAGGAAATCTTTCACGGGTTTATCAAGCCCGGATAAATGTTTATACTCCTGGAACCTTCCCGGGTTTAAAATTCCCCGCATGTCAAAAACAAATCCACCACCATTTTTTGTGTCATCTTTCGGGTAACCGGTTTTGATAAAGGAAAAACTATTGATCCTTACCACGAGTGGTGTTTCGGCCGTGGCCTGCGTAGGAGTAAACTCCTTGATGACTTCGTCACTTGTGCAGAGATCAAGGACTCTTTTAAATTCAGACAGGACTATACCCATACTTTGATTATCTGTAAACCATTTCAGGTTCCTGAGCCCTAGGGGTATGCTCGTCAAAAAATGTGCCTTGCGCTCAAACAATCCCCGGAAACCGTATGCGCCCATCACCTGTAATAAACGGATCAATACATACCCGTTGTACTGGCTGCGAAAAACTTCGCGATCCACTGTTTCGCCAACAGTTTCTTCAAAAGAATTGATATAATCTTCCAGTAACCAATGTTTCCAATCGTCGGGCAGGTTGGCTTTAGCCTGCCAGAGCAGGGAAGCCACATCATATTGTGGTGCGCCGTTCATACCTCCCTGGTAATCGATAAACCCTACACCCCCGTCTTTTTTGATCATAATGTTCCTGCTCTGAAAATCACGAAACATAAAATATTTGTACTCCGTGTGAGACAGGTAATTACTTAACGCCTCAAAATCGTCTATCAGCTTTTGTTTATCATAGGGACGGCCCAAAGCATCAAGGAAATAATATT
>JAKFCK010000046.1:0-1914 GCA_036676685.1 Chitinophagaceae bacterium
CTGGAAAAAATGTTGTGGCTGGAAGCTGATCGCATGGGGTTCCTGCTGGATGCCGTTTCTCAGCGGAAATTTGAGAACCAGCGGTCCACTGTGAAAAATGAACGCGGCCAGAACTACGATAACGTGCCTTACGGGCTGTTACGCGAAGTCACTGCCCGGAACTTATATCCCTATGGACATCCCTATTCCTGGCTCACCATCGGTTATATTGAGGACCTTAACCGGAGTAATGTAGATGATCTGAAAAACTTTTTCCTGCGCTGGTATGGGCCAAATAATGCAACGCTTACGGTTGGCGGCGATGTGAAAGCTGCTGACGTGGTAGCCATGGCGGTAAAATATTTCGGTTCCATACCAAGGGGACCGGAAGTGAAGAATGCCAGGGTTGCCCCCGTGGTGCTGGAGAAAAAACGATATGTGAGTTATACCGATAATTACGCCCGCACACCAAGGCTGAGTATGGTTTATCCCACGGTGCCGGACTATCATAAAGACGATGCAGCATTGTCCTGCCTTGCCCAGGTGTTGGGCCAGGGCGGTGGCGGTGGCCGTGGCGGCAGGGGTGGGGGCGGTGGCGCCCGCAATTCCGTGTTTTACCAGGCACTGGTAAAAACACAAAGGGCGCAAAGCGCTTCTGCCAGCAGTAACCTGAATGAGCTGTCCGGGGAATTTACTATATCTATCACCCCATACCCCGGCAAAAGCCTGGCGGAGATGGAGAGACTTGCCGACAGCGCATTAATGGTCTTTGAAAAAAGAGGTGTGACGGATGAAGATATTGCAAAATACAAAAGTGCAAACGAGGCCCGCAGCATCAATGGCCTGGCCAGCGTGCAGGGTAAGGTTTCCCAGTTAGCGGCATTTCAAACTTATACCGGTAACCCTAACCAGATCAAAGAACAACTGGCTATGATCAGCCGGCTTACTAAGGAAGATGTGATGCGGGTATACAACCAGTACATCAAAAACAAAAACCGACTGGTGGTAAGCGTGGTAACTGCCGGTACGGAAAACCTGAAAGCAGCGCCTGACAACTACACCGTGGACGCCACGGGGTACAAGGCCCCTGATTATGGTTATGCCGGCCTGAAATACAACAAAGCAAAAGATAACTTCAACCGCAAGGCAGAACCTGCCGTAGGTGCCAACCCGGTAGTGTCGGTGCCTGCTTTCTGGAAAAAAACCTTGCCAAATGGCATGCGGGCTATCGGTTCACAAAATACCGAGATCCCCACCGTTACGCTGAGCATTTACCTGAAAGGCGGAAGGATCACCGAAGCGGCTGATCTTTCCAAAGTGGGCCTTACCAATATGTTTGCGTCTATGATGAACGATGATACCGAAAAATACACGGCGGAAGAAATGAGCCTGGAGCTGGAAAAACTGGGTAGTTCTGTGAGCGTAGGCATCACGGATGACGCCATTGTTTTCAGCCTGCAATCCCTTACCAGGAACCTGGACAAAACGCTCGCGCTGCTGGAAGAAAGAATGCTGCATCCTAAGTTCAACGAACAAACGTTTACAAGGATCAAAAGGCAGTTAGGCGAATCCATAACCAACAGCCGTACACAGGCCAGCACCGTTGCCTCCAATGTATATGCAAAATTAAATTATGGCAGCAACCACCTGTTTGGGTTACCATCTAACGGTACGGCGGAAACGCTTAAGAACATCAGCTTTGCCGACATGCAAAAGTATTATGATACCTACATTGGTTCAGAAGATGGCCGGATCGTGATCGTGGGCGATATCAAAGAAAACGAGATCCTCCCGAAACTGTCTTTTTTATCAAAACTGCCAAAAAAATCATTTACACTTCCGGCGGTAGCTCCCGGTTTGCCGGTAGATAAAACAAAAATTTACCTGGTAGATATCCCACGTGCCGCACAGACAGAATTCAGGGTAGGTAAAGCC
>JAKFCK010000047.1:0-3494 GCA_036676685.1 Chitinophagaceae bacterium
CCAGTTCATAACGCCGGTGGAGGAGTTTATTGAACCTGCCGCTGCAGGGGCAACAGTATAACTAATTGATGTACTATTGGGCGCTGTTGCTGTATAAGTTTGATCTGCGGCATCCTGGCAAACAGTTGTTGCTCCCACGGTAAATGTTGTATTACCTGTTGAGGCATTCACTGTCACTACCCTATCTGCACTTGTTGTGCCGCATAAACCCGTGGAAGTTGCAGTGATCGTCGCTGTGCCGCTAAATCCTGCATTCCAGTTCATAACGCCTGTAGAGGAGTTTATTGAACCTGCTGCTGCAGGGGATACGCTGTAAGTGGTGGTACCATTGGCAGCGGTTGCTGTATAAGTTTGATCTGCGGCATCCTGGCAAACTGTTGTTGCTCCCGCGATAAATGTTGTATTACCTGTTGAGGCATTGACTGTCACTGCCCTGTCTGCGCTTGTTGTGCCGCATAAACCCGTTGATGTTGCTGTGATTGTAGCAGTCCCGTTAAATCCTGCATCCCAATTCATTACACCCGTTGTAGCATCAATGGTTCCCGCAGCTACAGGGGACACGGTATAAGAGAATGATGTAGCATTCGGTGCGCTGGCAGTGTATGTTTCATTTGAAGCATCCTGGCAAACTGTCAATGCACCGGCTGAAAAAGTTGTGGAACCAGTTAGAGCATTTCCATTTGCGGTTACAGGCAAATTTAGTGAAGCGCCGCCACCACTGATTAAAATGTTCCCGTTATAACTCCCTGGGGTGGTAGGGGAAAAACGTATATAAATTATTTGTGTAAAACTACCATTTTGGTTGAATGATAAAGAAGCAGAGTAAGATCCTCCCGACGTTAAACTGTACTCATATCCTGCTAGTGCCGCAACTGTGATATCGCCGGCGTTCAAAGATGAACCAGTAAATGTGACTCCTTGCTCAGCAGAACTTATACCTACGCAGATGTTACCAAATGCCGGGTTTATGTTCGCTGTTATACTTTGCCCATTGACTTGTGTTGCCTGTAATAGGCAAACAGCCAATAGTACAAAAAAACATTTCTGTAATCGTGAAGCAACCTGTTTTGCAAGTGTCTTACAGCCTGAATTCAGTAAAACATGTTCGGGTAAACTTGTAATCATATCTTCGGTTTAGAGGTAGGGCAAGCCCAAAAAAATAATTGGTCAACACTTGTTGGCTATGCAAAGGATTGGAGTCTTAACTAGTAATTTCAGGTAATTACGATTCAGGCGTAGTCGGATAAGAGTCATTTTGATCTGGCGAAAGCAAGTTAGGATTGCTTCACAGAGGATTTTAACAGGAATGGATTCTTGTGGAATTTCTTGGGATGGTTGGGGAGGAATTCATTGTAATGATAAAATCACTACACTGAATTGCGCGTAAAAGTACGCGCAGATTCTTGATCTGCAAAATTTTTCCCCAATTTTTTTGCTGATTATCCTGAAAAACCTGTTTAAAAAATAGATAACTTTTTGAAAAACAGTATATTACATTTGACAAGATACCGAAACCTTTTCCAAAATACCTACTTTAGGGTAGACGGGTGTGTGCGACGATCTTGGATGCCGCGCTGATTTAATTTGGATTACGGATATGTATTTTCTCTTATAAGGCAGTTATAACCTGATCCGGTAGTACATATTCCCGCACTCCCAACCCGAGAGGTAAATTGATTTCCCCCGGGAGATGATCAATATCCATGTCATTGGTCAATAACTACAGGTAATGTAGATATGGTGCCCCCGGGCGATGTTATTCTTAGCTGGTAGTGGCCGGGTTTAAGAGAAATTTCCAACAGGACCTTATACGTGTTGTTATTACGGTTAACAAACAGGACATTCTGCTGTGCAATCTGGCCCAGTGTATTGATCAATTGCAGCTGGTACCTGCCCTCCTCCTGACCGATGAATTCTACATGCATTTGTTTACCGGAAACGGGATTAGGATACACCGTGATTGTTCCTTCCTCCCCGGCTCCAGGCAGGTCGGCAGCCACTTTAAGGGCTTCGCTAAAAATAAATACGCCATCCCTGCGAATCGCCTTTATACGATAATAATTATCGCCACCCAATGGCCCGATATCCGTTTTACTATAAAGGGTAAGGGCATCATTTTGTTCCGCAGGCGTGGTAATTATGCCGGCAAACAACCTGCCATCTGCACTTCTTTCCACTTCATACTTCTCAATATCCTCCCCGTTGGTTGCAGACCAGTTCACCGCGATCGTGCGATCAGCCTTGCGGGATGCTGAAGTTATCCTGAGTTGCAGCGAACCTTTTTTCCTGAAGACAATCATGAACCGGTTGATGGCTTTTGAGCCGGGATCGGAAGTAATATTAATGGGTACACTTGTATTAGCGGCAACAGCAATCGGGTGATAGGTACCCTGGTAGCGGTCAAACAGGTATGGCTTCAGGCCGAGTCTCACCAGGTTTGTTGGCTCAAAATCCAGCCGGTATCCCTGCTGCGAAGTGGAAGAAAGTATGAGCTGGATGGAATCTGTTACAATTGGGTAAGCCGTTCTTTCAGCTACCAGGTAATAACCTTTAGATAAAACAGAAAGATTATTACCCGCACTAAAGAATTTCTTCACGTCCAACTTGTCGATGTTTGTGCTATAGCTCCTGTCAAAATTCAGTAACAATCCATCAGCAACACCTGCGGGTTGACCTGCTGCTGCAGAAACGAGTTTTGCCCATAAGGTTACTTCTCCGCTCCTGGAGCGTTGGGGAGCAAAAGATACATTTTCACTTCCGGAAGATTTATCTGCCTCCCTGATGGCAAGCTGGCCTTGGCCGGCAGGGGATGACTGAATGAAAAATGCCTGCCCGCTTTCGATATAGTTCTGTATGAGCCCGGTTGTAGTATTCAGGAAATCACCGTTTGACTGCTCCACCAGGGTCTGGTACGCGCCTACCCAATAATAACCCAATGGATAACTGTCCCAGATAGTAATAGAATGGACAAGGTCCCCTGTCTTGGCCACCGACCTCAGATCAATTTGTGAAGCATATGGATTACCAACGGACAACCAACCGTTTGCACCAGGTGTGCTATAGACATAGAGGCCTTTATAAAAATCACCTTTGGTTCTAAGGGTTGTCTCTTTTACAGTGGGTTGAGGACAGGTTGGACATTGCGGTGCAAAAGAAGAACGGTCGCCCCGGACAAATAACATATACCCCCTTGGATCCTGGATCGGCAAATTAGTATTGCTGACACCATCCCACAAATAGGTTGAGCTGTTGAATGCCTTCATCGACGGGTTGATAGTATAGGCATCGATGCCATTTGCAACTACCGGCCCCGTTATTTCTGTTCCGTAGCCAATGATTGTGTTATCCCCGTTTTCCTGCCATGACTGCCGGGTTGTTTGGTTTCCTAAAGTAGGAACTGCCAGGAATCTCCACGCCATCCTCGGGCGGAGGTATCTTTCCACGGTAGCCTGGCCGGTTACGGTCTGGGCAGGGGTATTCAGTGTACCCAGGCG
>JAKFCK010000048.1:0-8383 GCA_036676685.1 Chitinophagaceae bacterium
GTAAGCACTTTTTACAACGTGATCGCCGGGATCCCGGATGAGCATGGTTCAGCAATAATCTTTTCCCACAACCCCGGTATCACGGAATTTATCAATTCATTGAATACAGAAGTAAAACTGGATAATATGCCGACATGTGGTATTTACGGAGTTTCGATAGAGACTGACCAGTGGAAGGATTTCAGGGAAGCTGAAAAAAAGTGCATTTTATTTGACTACCCCAAATTGTCGGCCAGCAGCTGACCAGTGAAAAAGCCACTTTAAACTAAGCAGATAAAGAAGAAGTTTTATTGGTTAAATAAACCCCGGCAAATATAAAAATCGCTGCCACAATTTTAGCCATACTGATAGATTCCCCGAGCACAAAAACGGCAATGGTTGCTGCAAAAAATGGCTGGGAGTATATATAATTACCAGCCGTTGCGGCCCCCAGAATTTTTATCCCATAAACATTAAAAAGGTAAGCCAGGAAGGTCCCGGGCAAAACAACAATCCCCAAATTCAGCCAGGCCAAAGGCGTATAACCATTCCATTGCACTTCCCTGAATTCCTGCCAGCAAAAAGGCAACATCATAAAAAATCCTATTGTGAATATTACCCGGATAAGGGCTATCGGGTCATATGTTTTCATTAAAGGTTTCACCAACACAAAATAAATGGTGTAGGCGATGGCATTGCCCAGTATCATCATATCACCTACCAGTACCTCTGTTGCATTACCTGTATTTTCCCTGGAACTCACCAGGATAACAGCCCCCGCAATACCGGCTAACAAGCCGAGAATCTTTAAACTGGTTAATTTCTCTTTTAATATCCAGGCGGCAATAATTGTGATCAGGATGGGTGTGCTCAGCATGAGGAGGGATGCATGGATAGACCAGGTGAGTGATAAACCTTTTACGAATAATAACTGGTTAATGGCAACTCCCAAAAGTGCGCACAACAGGAACCGACCGATATCTTTTTTTTGAATAAGCGTTTTGACGGGCTCCAGGAATACCAGCAGCCACAACAAGATGGCGCTCACACCCACCCTTACAATGTTTATGGCAAAGGGCCTGGCAAACCCCTCATTGATGATATATTTTATTGCGGTGAAGTTTATGGCAAAAAAAAGGTTGGTACCCAATAATGCCAGGTGTGCCTTGGTCGTCTCTTTCAAAAAGAATTGTTTTGCGGGCAAAGGTCGTGAACGGGCACAAAAAAACCGTCTTTAGACAAAGACGGTTTGAAATACTAAATAACCCAATTAAAAACTTTATCAATATGTTATCCAAGATTCTCTTTTATTTTTTCCCGGATCTTAGCTTCAATCTCGTTGGCCATTCCAGGATTGTCTATCATCAGCTGCTTAACCGCTTCCCGACCCTGGCCAAGTTTATCGCTGTTGTAACTGAACCAGCTACCACTTTTTTGCACTATACCCAGTTCCACGCCCATATCAATGATCTCTCCCACTTTAGAAATACCTTCTCCGTAAATGATATCAAATTCGGCCATCCTGAACGGCGGCGCTACTTTATTCTTCACAACCTTTACCTTGATGTGATTTCCTATCACTTCTTCACCATCTTTTATCTGCGCCATACGACGGATATCCAGCCGAACGGAGGCGTAAAATTTTAATGCATTACCACCCGTAGTGGTTTCAGGATTGCCAAACATTACCCCGATCTTCTCCCTCAACTGGTTGATAAATATGCAACAGCTGTTTGTTTTGGAAATAGTTGCAGTAAGCTTCCGCAGCGCCTGGCTCATTAACCTCGCATGCAGTCCCATTTTGCTATCGCCCATTTCTCCTTCCAGTTCACTTTTTGGTACCAAAGCCGCCACAGAATCTATCACCACCACATCCAGGGCACCGGATAAGATCAACCGGTCTGCTATCTCCAATGCCTGTTCACCATAATCGGGTTGCGAGATCAACAGGTTGTCGATATCCACACCCAGCCGCTGTGCATAGTTGCTATCAAAAGCATGCTCGGCATCTATGAATGCACACATTCCACCTTTTTTCTGCGCTTCGGCAATTACGTGAATGGCCAGCGTGGTTTTACCGGAAGATTCCGGCCCGTATATTTCAATCACCCTGCCTTTTGGTAAACCGCCGATTCCTAACGCCACGTCCAGGCCTATCGAACCTGTCGAGATCACTTCCTGTTCTACCAGGCCTTTGTCACTCATCATCATCACTGATCCTTTCCCGTAATCCTTGTCAATCTTATCCATTGTCAGTTTCAGGGCCTTTAATTTTTCTGCGTTGCTCATGTTTTAAATTTTAATTGATGTATCTGTTATGCGTTGTAAAATTAAGAGGAAACAAATGTACAGGATAAAATTAAAATTAACTAACTTATTTAGTATTTTATTTGATAATTTATTTAGTTTTTGGGGTAAGAGCAAAAAAAACCCATCCCGAAGAATCGGAACGGGGGAATGTTCAAGCATGAGAAAAAAATCTTTATTCCACAGTGGGCAATGCCTGGGTGTCGGAAAACGGGCCTATGAAAAATTATCAGGTTCTGGAGTCTACGCAAAGAGAAGATTGTTTTACAGGAGTAACAATACCCCAAAGTGGTAATTATTTTCGGGTAGGCATTCATTAGCTTTTGTTTGTTTAACTTTTCGGAAACAATTGCACTAAAACTCTCGCCTGTTATATGACCCACTGCTTATCTTTGCAGTTAATCTATCCCAAATTCATGGAGGTTTCACTTATTTACGTTGTGGTCGCGTTTTTTGCAGGGTTAATTATTGGCTTATTGTTCCTTTATTTTAAACTGGCCCAGGTCAACAAAAAATTGAAAAGCAATGCCGGGTATCTGGAGAGTGAAAAACTTATAAAAGAGACCCTGCAAAAAGAATTAAAGACGGTTTACCAGGCTAAAGAAACCGCGGAGCAAACCCTGAAACAGCGCTTAAGGGAGGCTGCGGTAATTAACAAAAGAATGGACGAAGACATCCTGCTGCTGCAAAAAAGCAACGATGAAACTGAAGCCCTGCTTAAAGCGGGCCAGCCCGAGCTACACGCGCTGAAGGTCCAGCTCATTGAGGCCAACAACACGATTGCCCGTTTGAAGGGAATGCTTACACAGAAATAAATCCAGCTAGTTAACAATAATTTACCAGCTCCCGGTATATCTTTTTACATGGTTTGACATCTAATATATGAGCAGTTTTAAATGCTCAGCATATGAAAAAGATATCTACAAACCAGGAAATTCTCTTAGTGCCTAAAAGCCATTGCCTGAAAAAAGATTGGTGCGAGAAAAATTGTAAACCCAATCAAAAAAAACTCTCCAACAAGGAACAGCTGATCGAACTGTGCTGGAACGGCATGTTGCCCGAAATATTACCTGAGATTGCCGAGACCACGGCGAATGAAACCCCATTAACCATTTGGGAGATCAATGAAACAGGTCAGCTGCTGGATGTGCGCCTGGGAGAATACGACGAATCGATGAATGACGAATTTTCTATAAATCCTTATGTGTATTTAACGCTAATGGAATATAATTAAACCAGTATTTATTATACTCTACAAACCCGGGTGACCGGGTTTTTTTGTGCCCGGGCTACATGTCCCGGATTTTATGCCCGGGATTTCCACCAGTTTCATAGATTTACAGGCGGATTCTTCCCTTTGTAAAAAAAGTTTATTAATGACTGAATATGGTATCTATTACCCTGAATCGATCACCGGAAAACAGTTAGATGTTTTCCTGGCCAAGGGCTGGTACCGTATGGGCCAGGGTATATTTACCACCAATTATGTAATACAGGAAGATAAATTTTTCAGGGTGTATTGGTTGAGGTACAACCTGCAAACCCTCGTTTTTGGCAAACAGGCCCGGCTAGTGAAAAAAGCGGCTGAAAAATTCAGTATATCTGTAAAACCTCTAATGGTCACGGAGGAACTGGAGCAGCTTTACCGGTTATACAAATCTGGCCTCTCCTTTGAACCGGCGGAGTCCGTGCAAAGCTGGCTATTTGATATTCAACCTACTAATATTTATGACAGCTATGTGATAGAGATCCGGGATAACGGCTTATTGATCGCTGCGGGGATCTTTGACCAGGGGCATAATTCTATCGCCGGCATCTTAAATTTTTATCATCCTTCCTACAAAAGAAACAGCCTGGGTAAATACCTGATGCTCCTGAAAATTCAGCATGCCAGGAAGATGGGTAAGCTGTGGTATTATCCCGGCTATATCGTGAAGGATTACCCGAAGTTTGATTATAAATTGTTCGTAGATAAACTTTCAGCAGAGTTATTCATCCCCGAACATAATTGCTGGTATACCTATAACGCCGACCTGATGACAGATCCCATAATTTGAGCAGTGCTGATGTTAGCATTTTAGGATGAGCGGCAACCACTACAAAAATCCAATGGAAACTATGCAAATCATTTCAGCAGGGCTTTGTCACCCCGGGGGAAACTGCACTCTTCCAAAAAAAGTTCGGCGCCCGGATGAAAGATCTTCCCGGAGAAAAACTAACTTACAATGTAGAAAAACCGGGGTGTTTTTTAAAGTCACTTCGGAAACATTGATTTTTGGCTTTAGATGTCGAAGCAAAAAAATTGCATGACTGATTTGTCAGGATGCACAATAGCGGGCTTCCGGATTCGGCGGCCGGCATTTAAAACCTGGAAACGTAATTTTATCGTAAAGTGGTAGTGCGCTTAAAAAATCGGGGGAACAAATGGTAGATGCTTTTAACCGTGTACATAATTACCTGAGAATATCCCTTACAGATAATTGCAACCTTCGTTGCTTTTATTGCATGCCGGAGGAAGAGTATGAATTTACCCCGGCCTCCCGGCTGATGCAGGCAGGGGAAATTGAAAAACTTGCGGGCTTTTTTGTAGAACAGGGGGTGACCAAGATCCGCCTCACAGGGGGTGAGCCACTGGTGCGGAAAGATGCCGCTGCCATCATTTTGGCATTAGCCAAATTGCCCGTGATGTTAACCCTCACCACTAACGCCACCAGGCTGCATGAATTTATTGATGTGCTCCAGGAAGCCAACATTACTTCCTTGAATATCAGCCTCGATACCTTGCAGCCGGATAGGTTTGCGCTCATCACCCGCCGGGACCAGTTTGCAACGGTAATGAACAACATCAGTTTATTGCTCAGCAGGAATTTTCATGTGAAGATAAACGTGGTGGTGATGAAAGGCCTTAACGATGAAGAGATCCCCGATTTTATTGCCTGGACAAAAGATACTCCGGTACATGTGCGTTTTATAGAATTTATGCCCTTCCACGGGAACAGGTGGAGCAGCAATAAAGTTTTTACCCTGCAGGAAATATTGAGCGTTGTGGAAGCGCAATATTCCATTGTACCATTAAAAGATGAAAAACATGATACCGCGAAAAAATTTATGGTACCAGGGCATGCGGGAACTTTCGCTGTGATCAGCACGATGAGTGCAAATTTCTGTGGAGACTGTAACCGTATCCGTTTAACTGCGGATGGCAAAATGAAAAACTGCCTGTTCTCCAGGGAGGAAACCGACCTGCTTTCCGCCTTACGAAAAGGTGAACCTCTTCTTCCCCTGGTGCAGCAAAGCCTTGCGGGGAAAGCCAAAGAACTGGGAGGCCAGTTTACTACAGACTTTACCCACCTGGAGGAAGCCACTATTCAAAATCGCAGCATGATTACTATCGGTGGGTAAGAGCGTTTGCGATAATATGCCGGGCGGGAAAACTTCCAACCAATAAAAAAGTATGATCACAGTAGAAGAAGCTAAACGATTGATCACAGCGAGTTCTGTTGCCCTACCGGCCGCAAACTTAACCTTACCGGAAGCAGCAGGAAAAATATTAGCAGAAGATATTGTGGCCCCTTCAGATCTCCCTCCTTTCCCGCAATCCTCCATGGATGGTTACGCATTTTCCTTTGACGGCTGGCAACAGCATAAGACTCTCGTAATAAAAGGGGAAATTCCCGCGGGCGCGGCAAAAACGGAAATGTTATCACCGGGCATTGCTGTGCGGATCTTCACCGGCGCACCGGTGCCCCCGGGTGCAGACACCGTAGTGATGCAGGAAAAAGTATCGGTAAACGGGCAATTCCTGTTGATCGGGGATGACCAGCTGAAAAAAGGTGCCAACGTTCGGCCGAAAGGTTCCGAAATAAAAAAGGCTACGACCGGGCTGGTAAAAGGACAGCTCCTTTCACCCGGTGCCGTAGGATTTATCGCAGGTTTGGGTTTAACAACGGCCAGTGTTTTCCCCGACCCGCTTGTAACCATTATTATTACAGGAAATGAATTACAGCAGCCGGGACAGCCTCTCGGATACGGGCAGGTGTATGAATCTAATTCTTATAGCCTCGCGGCCGCCCTGCAACTCGCGGGCATCAACAATATCAACCTGCTGAGATCCGGCGATAACCTTGACGAGCTCACCGGCTTGCTTCATTCCGCGCTTGAAAAATCAAGCGTGGTTTTGCTTACAGGTGGCGTAAGTGTTGGCGATTATGATTTTGTGCTGGCGGCTGCTGAGCGTTGTAACATTGATACCGTGTTTTACAAAATAAAGCAGCGGCCGGGCAAACCGCTTTTTTTTGGAAAAAAAGCGAACGGCCTGGTGTTTGGCCTACCTGGCAATCCATCGTCTGTGTTGACCTGTTTTTATGAATATGTATTACCGGCCCTTGCCATACTTACAAAAAGAGAACTCGTTTTAAAGCTCATAAAAGCGCCACTTGCCGGGGACTTTATCAAAACTGTTCCCCTCACATTTTTCCTTAAAGGGTGGTTCAATGGTGACACCGTAACTATCCTGGACGCACAGGAATCCTATAAACTTTCTTCTTTTGCCAGGGCAAACTGCCTTGTGAAATTCGATGAAGAAATTACCGGATACCGGCAGGGTGAAATAGTGGAAATACATTTATTGCCTGTTTAATTTTTTCGATGGAGAATATTTATATTTTTTATGCGCTGGTATTGTTCGTGGCATTTCTATATGCGTCCGTGGGCCATGGTGGCGCCAGTGGTTACCTGGCTCTGATGGCCGTTGCCGGGATGGCCCCGGAAGTGATGAAACCTACGGCCCTGTTGCTCAACCTATTTGTTTCACTGATCGCTTTTTTACAGTTCTATCGTGGGGGTCACTTCGTTTTTAATATATTTCTTCCCTTAGCGCTGGCATCTATACCGATGGCATTTGCCGGAGGACTCATCAGCATTAATGCCCAGCTCTATAAAAAGATCCTTGGCATCCTGTTGCTGATCCCGATCACCCGCTTCCTGTTTTTTAGTAATATAAAAGTTACCGAAAAACAAAATGCCACCCTGGTGGTATCCGTTTTTACAGGGGCGTTTATTGGTTTGCTTTCCGGGCTAATTGGTATTGGCGGCGGCATTATTCTTTCCCCGGTCTTACTGCTGTTAAAATGGTGCGATCAGAAACAGGCGGCCGCCATCAGCGCTGCTTTTATTTTTGTGAATTCCCTTGCCGGCCTGGCCGGGCAATACACGAAAGGCTTAACATTTAATGCTGACATGTACATCCTTGTAGGTGTGGCGGTTACAGGAGGCTTGATGGGAGCATACCTGGGCGCG
The DNA here is from genome assembly GCA_036676685.1 of Chitinophagaceae bacterium. GTDB lineage: Bacteria > Bacteroidota > Bacteroidia > Chitinophagales > Chitinophagaceae > Ferruginibacter. The sequence goes on from JAKFCK010000048.1 coordinate 7,585, forward strand.
TTAAGATTTAAACAGGTGGTGCTAAAAAACATCCTGGCGGGAGTGTTACTACTGGCTTCATTAAAATTATTATTCACGCCCGCATAAATCATCGTTGATTAACTTTATGTTTCAAAAGTTCATTCATGGAAGTAAACATCCTTTTTTTCGGGCAAATAAAAGATATTACCGGTACGGCTGACCTGGTGATGCAGGATGTGCCCGATACCGAAAAACTGCTGGCCCTCCTCGAAAAAAAATACCCGGCCATCTCCGGTACCCGGTTTGTGTTGGCAGTAGATAAAACAATCACACAAATAAATACCCCCCTTCATCATAACAGCACTGTAGCATTAATGCCGGCTTTTTCCGGCGGATAAGAAATGGAAAAAAATTATCCATATGAACGATACCAACGCCAGGTTGTATTGAAAGAATTTGGCGAGGCCGGCCAGCAAAAATTATTGCAGGCGCGGGTGTTGGTTATCGGGGCCGGGGGACTGGGCTGCCCTGCTTTGTTATACCTTGCCGCAGCAGGCATCGGTACGATCGGGATCGTTGATGATGACATTGTGCAACTTACCAACCTGCACAGGCAGGTTTTATATTCGGTCAAAGATATTGGTTTATCAAAGGCTACCAGGGCCGCAGAAATATTAGCCGGGTTAAATCCTGCAATACATATTACTGCCTTTCCCGAAAGGCTTACCGTGAAAAATGCTCTCGATATTATGCAACATTTTGATATTGTGGTGGACGGCACGGATAATTTTGCCAGCCGCTATATGATCAACGATGCATGTGTACTGCTGGATAAACC
>JAKFCK010000049.1:0-4675 GCA_036676685.1 Chitinophagaceae bacterium
GCTTGCGGCAGGCAATGGGCCTTACCGGGTATATGCTGCAAAAGTTGTCTTTCATAAAAACACACCTTGACAATGGGGAATACGTTTTTCTACCCACAGCGGCCTGCCTTGTTAAATATTCGCGGTCTATCCCGATACCGGTTTCCCTGCAATAATCTACAATGACTGCTGCTTCATCCTGGCAAATATCCACATCAATAAAACAACAGGCGGTACAGCCAGCCTTACATTGTATCTCTTTTTTATTTTCCCCCGGGGCGGCATTAAAAAAATTGTCGATAGCCTTATACACTTCTTTGGTTGATTGAAGCTGGTTTTGTATCCTGAGTGTTCTTAGCTGATCGGTATAGCCATCCATCAGTTTAAGTATCTGCTCAATTGTTTCCTGTGTTTCCGCCGTTTCCATCAGCATTCCCAGGTAATCTTTAAGCATAGCAGTAACCTTATACGCAGCGTAACCGGGGGCAGGTTCAAATCGGTAGGGGAGGCCAGCCATTGTTTTTTTTGTAAGGGTATTTATTTATTCGTGGTGTAAAAAAATATGAATCACCCGGTCACCAAAATTAGAGCGGGAGATATTGCTACAGCTGTGAAAAGCCGGACCGCCGGTTAGGCATGTGCTAGTTTGTTGATAAAGTCAACATGTTTTTTTTGCCCTTGCCCGTCAAAATCAAGTTCTATTTTGCCAAAGGCTGCAGGATCACCCGCAGCAGAATGAATAATAACTTCTCCGTTCTTACTGTTCAGTGCAATAATGGGATGGATATGAAAGTTGTCTGCATGCCCGCCGATAATAATGTCAAGATGGGTAGATTTTTTGGCAAGGGTAATGTCATCAGGCGCCTCTTCATTTTTATAGCCAAGCTGTGAAAGGCAAATAACTACCTTACAGCGTTTTTCTTTTTTAAGGTAAGCAGATAAAGCATTTATTTTTTTTATAACGTCGCTGTCTCCCGCTTTTGCACTGATGATCCCTGTTTTGATGTTAGCCTTGTGGATGATTTTATAATCGCTGGTTACTGCCGCAAGATCATTGTCTCCATTAATACAGGCGTCATAGGTAAGTGAGCCCGCTTCATCGGGTAGATCCGGGCCTGCTTTTAAAAAAATAGCGTTTGCATTATTATTTTTTATTTCGCTCATATATTGTATAACCTTGTAATCGCCCCGGGGACTTAAATTGGCGGTATGTAAATAAGCCAGCTTGCCATAATTACCATTTGGCCCCGTAAACCAGGAAGTCGCTCTTCCCATAGTTGCCAAAGGTTTCAATGCAATAACAGCTGTTGATGCAAGTGCCCCCTGGATTAAAAAATATCTTCTGCTTGTCATAACAAAAAGTTTTTTCTGAATAAAATCAGACGTTAAAAAATAGGTGGTAATTTTTGTCCGGGTAACGAGAGGAGGTGTTAATTTATAGTGGCAGAAGTGAATGTCACAATAATGATACAAAAAGTATTTTATTAAATATGAAAAATTATTTTTTTTAAAAAGTTGTATCACCACGCAGGCCGCGTTACAAAACACAGTGGCTGCGGATTCTCTAAAAAAAGAAAGTTTTGTTTTAAACAATGCAGGGTTGATCCCCCGGTTGATCAGGACAAGCCGTGATAGTATAAGCGTGGCTTTTTTTTCTTGCGGTTTTAAGAGAAACATTATCAAATGATGAAATTAAAAAATTTTAAATAGCGAAAAGTTTGTATTTCTTAAATAGATTTTCTAGATTTAGTTTTCTAAAATAATTGTTCGATTCTTTTTAGCCGGAAGAACAACTTTTCGAGTTTCTTAATTTTCCGTATCCATGGTTCCTGGTTGAAAACATTATCCTTAAAAAAATTTACAGACTACGTGTAATAATGCCTACCTGAATCCTTCTCTTATTAGGGTGTACTAAACCAATTTATCTACTATCAACCGGTTTGCGGCTGCCTACCAGCTGCATTAGCAGGGTGTTGCTATTTTTTCGGAAATATCAAATGTAAACTCATCAAATAATCAAATAAATTTTTTCTATGGCACAACCTTACATCGGCGAAATCAGGATGTTTGGGGGCAGCTTTGCACCGGTCGGCTGGGCTTTTTGCAACGGGCAACTGTTACCAATTTCTGAAAATGAAACTCTTTTTATTGTGATCGGCACTACCTATGGTGGCGATGGGGAACAGACCTTTGCATTACCTAACCTGCAAAGTCGTATACCGCTGCATATGGGACAGGGTGCAGGTCTGTCCAGTTATATTATCGGCGAACAAGGGGGGGCCGAACAAGTTACACTTACAACAAATCAAATTCCGGTCCATACGCATCCGCCTTTGGCGTCCAGTGCCGGGGGAAGTGATAATCCATCTAATAGTTACTGGGGTACTACGGCTACGGGAAAGCCATATGTGGCAGGACCACCGACTGTGCTCATGAACCCGGGAACAATCACGCCATCAGGCGGGAGCCAGCCACATGATAATATGCTGCCATTTCTCTGTGTAACCTATATTATTTCATTATTTGGCCTCTTCCCTTCACCAACCTAGTAGAATCAATATCTAATAAAGCAATAAGATCAATAACGACAAAAATTATAAAAATGGCAGACCCGTTTCTATCAGAAATAAGAATCTTCTCTTTTGCTACCCCTCCAAAAGGGTGGGCCGTTTGCAACGGACAATTGTTACCCATCAATCAAAACCAGGCATTGTTCTCATTACTGGGAACGACTTATGGCGGAGATGGTCAAACAAATTTTGCATTGCCTGATCTTCGGGGCCGGGCACCCATTCATATGGGCGCATCATTTAATTTAGGCCAGCGGGGGGGAGAGCAGGCACACACGATATCCATAGCTGAAATGGCTTCGCATACGCACCAGGCCCGTGCGAGTGGAGATAACCCGACTGTGGCACCGCCTACCAATAGTTTCTGGTCCAGTAATACAGGCTTCCTTCCTTATGGAGGCACAGGGGATGTTGCCCTGGATCCGGCCTGTATTTCTAATGCCGGGGGTAGTCAGCCACACGAGAACAGGTCACCGTATTTAACGCTTAGCTTCTGTATTGCTTTACAAGGCATTTTTCCATCACGCACTTAAAATATTTAAACATGGATCCATTTGTAGCAGAGATCAGGATATTCCCTTTCAATTTTGCCCCGTTAGGTTGGGCACAATGCAATGGTCAGTTACTGCCCATCAGCCAAAACACGGCTCTTTTTTCTTTATTAGGAACTTTCTATGGAGGAGATGGAAAATCAACTTTTGCGTTACCTGATTTACAGGATGCCGCTGCAATGTTTTGGGGACAAGGCAATGGTCTTTCTCAAAGATTTTTAGGTGAGGTGAGTGGTTCTCAAACAGTAACCTTACTAATTACAGAACTGCCTGTTCATACTCACACGGTTAATGCAAAAGTAGCCGGGGGACAGGCAAGCCCGGCGGGTTTAGTCTGGGGTACTTCAAGCGCAGCAAAAGTGGCAGCTCTTTTTTATGCGCCTGCCGCGGCGTCACCTGTTAATATGCATCCGGCTGCTCTTTCCATTACAGGTGGAAACCAGCCCCACAATAATATGCCGCCATACCTCACGCTGAATTACTGTATCGCATTACAGGGAGTATTTCCGCAAAGATCATAGCTCCTGGTGGGCAAACACCTGGTGTAGGGAATATCTTTTAAAAACCATTCATGAAATAACTTCTAAAAACTATCCGATGCAAAAGTTCTACACCAGGAATTTAAGTGTAAAAGGTTTTACAAGGCGCATTAAATTTATTACGCTACTTTTTTTTGCCAGCTTACTTTCTTTAACAACAGTAGCAAATATTTATAATGTAACGAATACTACTGACGGCTATGGGCTCAACCAGCTTCGTGGTGCAATCCTGGATGCTGATGCTTTAGGAGGTACTCATACGATTAATGTTGCTGCAGGCACTTACACGCTGACACTGGGTGAAATTATATTTGGAAATACTGCACAGAATATTACTATTACCGGGGCCGGACCGGCAAGTACCATAATAAGCATGACAACGGGTGCCGGAAAGGACCGGATCTTTTTTATTAACCCTTCAGGTACCACAAACAGCCCGGTGATAACTGTGCAGGGTATTAAATTTGAAAACGGTTACCTTACTTCAGATCCGTATGGAGGGGCAGCAATTTGTGCAGGGGGCGGTTCAGGTGAATCTCTTACACTGACTAATTGCATATTTGATAATAATATTCTGCCGGCCGGCGCTTTTGGTGGCGCAGCTGTCTGCATGCAGGTTTCCGGCAATCTCAGTGTGGACAATTGTACATTCACGAATAACGTGAGCAATGATGCTGACGGGGGAGCCATTCTTTTTATCATTTTTGGTGGATACAGTGGCGACCTTCTTGTTACCAATTCTACTTTTACCGGGAATGCTGTGAACTTACCCGGAGACGGTACCTCTAATGGCGGAGCTATATCTTTTATCGGGCAAGCAGGGATCGAGCCTTCATTTAATATTGCAATTAATAAAAATACATTTACCAGCAATGCAGCCGACGGGTTTGGCGGCGCTATTGCAGCAAATAATTCTCCGGGTCTATCTACATCACAGGTACATTTTAACCGGTTTATTAATAACACAAGTGCGGCATCAGCCTTATCCAGTGGCCTTCATTTTAATGAATCTGCCGGCAGCGTGAATGCAGAAAAT
>JAKFCK010000050.1:0-4733 GCA_036676685.1 Chitinophagaceae bacterium
GCCGAGGCTGAATTACCCCCTCAAAATATTTTAGACATTGGCACAGGCACCGGCTTGTTAAGTTTAATGCTGGCGCAAAAAACTACCGCGGTGATCCATGCAATAGAAGTGAATGAAGAAGCTGCCGCGCAGGCACGTGAAAACTTTACAAAATCCCGTTGGCACGGAAGGTTATTCCTGTTTCACACCAGTATCCAGATGTTCCCGGCGACCATAAAATATGATTGGATTATCAGCAACCCGCCTTTTTTTGAAGACGACCTGCAGAGCGAAGACGCAGCAAAAAACGAAGCGAAACATGACAGCTCCCTCACGCTTGCGGAATTATTAAAATCAATCAACATTCACCTGGATGACGAAGGATTTGCCTCCCTGCTGATCCCATGGCATAGAACGGGATACCTGCAAACACTAACCGCAACCATGGGATTATTTATTAACGAGATGATGTTCATACGACAATCTCCGCGGCACGATTTTTTTCGAACTATTGTTTTACTTTCAAAAAAAGATCAGCTGCTCAAAACAAGTGAATTAACAATCCATGATGAGCACAGGATTTACACCGAACACTTTAAGCAGCTGCTGAAGGATTATTATCTCAGGCTTTAGGCTGTTTTGGCCGGCACTTCTTCTGCATAGGCTCTCATATATTCATAGGGGGCTGTAAGTTTCCCCTCTTTCACGATCGTAGCTTTTTCAATCACCGGGTTATTGCCTTCCAGCAGTTCTCCCAGCACGTATTTGATCAGTTGTTCGCCAAAATACCTGCTCGCATCTTTTGGCAGTTCATTCGGCAGGTTGCCAACTGCCATCACATCTACAGAACCGGGCAGGTAGGGTGCGGTTTTTTCAAATGTTACCCGGTCTACTCCATAAACAGGATCGTCAATTGTGCCGTCGGCGATATTACAGGGCACGGAGCCGTGCCTGTCGTCTGTTACATCCGCAATTGTCTGAATCCTCCAACCCGGGATGGATAAATCAACCAGTTCAAAAAGCCGGGGAATATTTTTTTCCCAGTAAACACCGTTCAACAAGATGTCGGTATGTGAAAGATATTTTGGGAAAAGGCATTGGTATACTTCGGGTACATTGTGAAAGTGTTCCCGGTTATAAACGCTGCCATCTTTGGGTTGGTACAGATCGGCGCCTTTCAGGTGAACATATACAGGATAGGCAAATTGTTTCGCCAGGTAATCATCCGGCTCCACTTCATGTATACCCATAAGGTTCATGATCTCCAGCAGGCCGTGGGCCACCCTGCCGCTACCCGTTACCGCGATCTTTATTTTAGGGATCTTGAGGCCAAAATAATTATGGATGAGGTGCTGGAAAGTTTTTGCAGAATTTACGCGATCCAGGTGAAATGCACCTGTGCGGTTGCCATAAGCCATCATGCCATTGTGTGCCCCTACTACCCCGGCAAAAAAACCGAAACCAATGATCCGTGCCCCATCCTCATGCTCCAGGCATTCATAATCGATCAGCGTAATGCGCTGTTTGATGATGGCCTGCAGCAACGCCTGGTTATAAGGCTGCATTTTTTTTGTGTGGGAAAAAAACAGGTAGGTTTTACCCGGTATCAGCATGTTTACAGGCACTTCTTTAATACCCAGGAGAATATCACAGTCGTCCATTTCTTCTTTCACTTCCACACCGGCGGCGAGGTATTCTTTATCACTATAGCAGCGGGTTTCGCTTTGCTGCGCGACTATCCTCACACCCGGCCTGTTCTTTTGAAGCCACTTACACTGGGCCGGGGTTAGCGCCACCCTGTTATCTGAAGGGATCTTACCTTCCCTGATCAACCCTATTTTTAGCATGCATCCGGTTTTATAACAGGCAATTTACATTTTAGATTTTATATGCTGCAGCTTACCTTTGCGTTATGAATTATTTCGAGTTATTTGGTTTCCCGGTGGCCCCAAAAGTGGACAAAACCGGGCTGGCGCAAAAATATTTTGAGTTGCAAAAAACAAATCACCCTGATTTTTTCACGCAGGGATCCGATGAGGAAAAGGAAGACGCATTGCAGCAGTCCGCAAATATTAATAAAGCTTTTACAACTTTCCAGAACGAAGAAAAAACAATAGAATATTTTTTGCAGCAGAAGGGTTATATCGAACCTAATGAAAAATACCAGTTACCCCCGGATTTTTTAATGGAGATGATGGAACTAAATGAAACCCTTATGGAAAAGGATGGTGTGACAATGGCTGCGGAACTTGCCGGGTTGGAAAAAGGTTTATACAACGAAATAAAACCCCTGATCGAGCAACCCGAATTTAAAGTAACCGATGAGGCGATAGCTAAGTTGAAAGCTTACTATTACAAGAAAAAATATTTAAACAGGATTTTGGAAAGGTTGGGTGATTGATGTAATATTGCCCCCCGGCGTGAAAACCGGTTTAATTCGTTTAAATCGTTTAAGGTTTTCTAAGGTTGAAAATAACTTACTACTAGTTTGACGCTAACTTTAAACGTGAAACTTTAAACCCTTAAACGCAAGAATTGCCCATGTGGCGGAATTGGTAGACGCAGCAGACTCAAAATCTGCCGTTCGCAAGGGCGTGAAGGTTCGATTCCTTTCGTGGGCACCCATTAAACCTCGATTTTGTCGGGGTTTTTTTGTCTACATGACTCATCAATACCTTGCCGTTTTAAAAATGGAGCTTATATCCGACCCGTAGGAAGGTAAAGCCAGGTTTTGAACCCTGGACTGATTCCCATGACGCATCCTGATCTGTGTACCGGCTGTACACAAAGTGAGAAAATCACCAAAAATTCAGAAATTTCTCTCATTTATTCACAAACTTAAATTACTATCTTGGAGATAGTTAGACTGTCCACAAGCTTGTGTACGCCCCAAAGTACACGGGGTTGTTATTGTTTGTAGGCCGGGTGATAAATTGATTACTACTAATTTTCCCTTTATGAGTTCGGACCTGAAAGTATTCCGCATAAGTCGTGGCATCAGCCAGAGCCAGTTGGCAGAACTACTCAACGTATCCAAAAGCACCATATCTATGGTCGAAAATGACCGGAGGGAACTTCCCAGGGCAGCATATCAAAAACTTGATGCGCTTCAGCAGGAAAAACAACCTTCAACGAAGAGCTCTGGGTATTCTGCCGGCCAAACTTTCTACAGCCTGAAGGATAGTCACATGCGGGAATCGGAAGAGTACCTGTTGAGTTATAAAAAAGATTGCGAATTTGCCTTGCATAAATACGAAAAACAGGTCCGCGAATGGACAAAGCGCTATGAAAAAGCAGCTGTTCATTTATTTTTGGCAGAGAAGGTAGCACCGGCTGCAGCACAGGAAATTCCCCCGCAAAAATTTTTAATGGACATAGAAAGGGATCGCATTGCAGCCACAGAAACGCTGTTACAAATCAGCAGGCAAAAGCCTGAGATCGTGATGATCAAAATAGCAGGGTTAAAACAGGAGTTACGAAGTATTAAAGCTATGTTGGGGAAACAAAAACGATATTTGGGTATGAAGGAAATGGCATTGCCCTTTCCCGCCGGAACGACGGATATTGAAAATGCTGTTAAGAAAAAAACTTCCGAAAATGAGTAGCAATACCGATTGTAAATATGTAATCGGCCAATTACGCTCGCTCCATTGTACTAAACATCTTTAACACTGGAATAAACCAACCTTTGGTAATGCATTCATATAACAAAAAAACCCGGCTAATGGAGGGCACTGAAAAAGTCCTCTTATAAAAAGTCGGATCAAAAATCTTAAAGGAAAAACGAAATAAACACTCTTAGAGTAGCTTAATTGATCTTAAAACTTTTAAGTTTTGGAATATAGCAAAGAGAAATGGCTTAAACTGATTTAAAGTTTAAGCCATTCTCCTTATAAGTAGTTTTTCAGTACCCTCCACTAATCAGCCGGGACTTTTCGTTATCATTCTAATTTGCTAGTTGGAAATGATGTCAACTGTATTTTTATCGCCGCCTCCCACGCTACAATCGGTAGAGATGCGCTCAGCACTAATTCCTTCTTTTTCCACCATCCATTTTTTGATTGCTTCCAGTCTCTTTTGGCAAACCGACTGGGACGATTTTGAAGGCTCTGAATAACCCTTAATAATAATGTTGCAATTTGGATTGTTCTTAAGCTGTGTAGAGAGTGTAGAGATTATTCCCCGCGCTTTCCCCGATAATTGGAAACTATTTCCTGTAAAATTGATACCAGGAGAACCAGGAACACAAGCTGTACTGTCTGAAATCGTTTTACAACATTCAGGATCAGGACATTTACCAACACCATCTGCATCCACTGGCTGGCATTCTGTAGGAGTGATCAGTTGTTTATCCCGATAATCAGGTACACCATCAGCATCTGTATCTGCACTCACACCATGTGCATCCACCGCAGTTCCGGCTGCAGTGGCCGGCTCTTTATCAAATATGTCAGCAACGCCATCTCCATCTGTATCGTCAGACAACCTTTTTGTAACGGCAGACAAGCTATCTACTTTCGTATTGAGGTCGCTTACCTGCGATTGCAAAATACTATTTGCCCTCGATGCAGGGTTGTCAAATAACAACCGGGGTTTGGATTGCTTTCCCAGGGCAAATTCAAGCCCTGCAAAACCATAAGAAAACTTATCATTTGAAATCGAAAAAGGGGTACCATCCAGGTTATCTCCATCTACAAAATGCATCCTGTAACCCAGATCCATGTTCATTAAAGGGGTAAGCTTTATTTTTACAC
>JAKFCK010000051.1:0-4746 GCA_036676685.1 Chitinophagaceae bacterium
GACGACAAAACGCTCCCCAGGTTTGGTTTGGTACACCGCATTGATAAAAATACCAGCGGGCTGATCGTATTGGCCAAAACGCAAAAAGCAATGAGTGATCTTGCCAAACAATTTTTCAATCACACGGTGCACCGCAGGTATGTGGCTTTAGTATGGGGAGATTTTGAGGAATCAGAAGGAACTGTGGTGGGCCATGTTGGCAGGCACCAGCGTTTCAGGAAATTGTTTACTACTTACCCGGAAGGGGAACATGGCAAGGACGCCACCACGCATTACAAGGTGCTGGAGCGTTTTAATTATGTAACTCTTGTTGAATGCAGGCTGGAGACCGGCCGTACGCACCAGATCAGGGTGCATATGCAGCATTTGGGTCATCCACTATTCAATGATGAATTTTATGGTGGTGACAGGATCGTAAAAGGCACCGTTTACACCAAATACAAGCAGTTTGTGGATAATTGTTTTGCTATTTGCCCCAGGCAGGCCTTGCATGCAAAGGAACTCGGGTTTGTACATCCTACAACAAAAAAAGAAATGTTATTCACAAGCGATCTACCGGAAGATATTCGCCTGGTCATAGAAAAATGGAGGAAATACAGCCAGTTTAAAAATGCGGAGTAAAGAGCCGGGTCAATGAGCCTGGTCAGTGTCGGGCGTTTGTTCAGGTGGCCAGGCACTTCCCCTGTAAACATTTCCTTTATTTAAATGTTTCGTTACATAATGTTCAAAATTTCAATAACTGCCGCATGCTAAAAAAGTCCTTGTTGTCCATATCTTTTATTTTTGTTTGTGCGTTTTCGTCCGGCCAAACAATCATTGCGAGAGACACGGCCATTGAACAAATGGTGAAAGCCGTTTCTGTTGACTCCCTTAAATCTTATATTACCTCGATGGTAGGTTTCGGCACCCGAAATACCCTCAGCACACAAACAAACCCGAAGCGGGGCATTGGGGCGGCCCGCAACTGGGTTCTCAATAAATTCAACCAGTTTGCTGCCCATTCAGGTGGCAGGCTTAGCGCACTTATCGATACGACAACCCTTCAACCGGATAAACGCAGAATTGATACAGCAACCGTGCTCGGGAATGTGGTGGCGACACTAAAAGGAACTGACCCGTCGGATAACCGTATTTTCGTCATAAGTGGTCACCTGGATAATATGCGCAGCAGCGTTATGGATCGTGTGGGTGATGCCCCGGGTGCGAATGACGATGCAAGCGGCGTGGCTGCGGTGCTGGAATGCGCCAGGATCATGAGCAAAAGAAGTTTCCCGGCTACGGTGATCTTCGTGGCCATGAGTGGCGAGGAACAGGGTTTGCTTGGCGCTTATTTTATGGCCACCAAGGCCAGAAAGCTGGAGTGGAATATTGAGGCTGTTTTGAACAATGATATCATGGGCAGTAACAACAGCAGCGAAACCAACATTATCAACAACACACAGATCCGTGTATTCAGCGAGGGACTACCCGCATATGAAACAGAAAAAAATGCAAAAGCGATCAGGCAGTTAGGGTTAGAGAACGACGGCAAAAGCCGGCAGCTGGCCCGTTATGTAAAAGAAACCGGGGAAAGGTATGTAGACAACCTTGAAATAGTGATGATCTACCGCAATGACCGCTTTTTGCGCGGCGGGGATCATACTGCGTTTGTGGATAACGGTTATGCTGCTGTCCGTTTTACGGAAATGAATGAAAACTATTATCACCAGCACCAGGATGTGCGGAAAGAAAACGGCATCCAGTATGGCGACCTGATAGAATTCCTTGATTTTGAATACCTGAGAAAAAATACGGCTATGAACCTGAGTTCGCTTGCCAATCTTGCTAAAGCACCGGCTATGCCACAGGAAGTGAAGATAGATGTGAAAAAACTCGGCAACACTTCCCTCCTGTATTGGAAAGCGCCAAAGACGGGAAACACCAAAGGATATTATGTGATGATGAGAGAAACAACAAGTGCGGTGTGGCAAAAGAAATTTTTCACCGTGGATACACAAATGTTGTTGCCTTATTCCAAAGACAATTATTTTTTTGCCGTGCAATCCGTAAATGCTCAGGGGAATGAAAGCCTGCCTGTGGTACCGGCTGTAGGCCGATAAAAAATTTTTATATGGAAGATCTCCCCATGCCGGATGGCAAGCTACTCTACGAGATTGTGACAATAAAAATGCCTTTCGGAAAATACAAGGGTACGGTATTGAGGTACCTTCCTGTCAGTTACCTGGAATGGTTCCAGCAGAAAGGTTTCCCGAAAGGCAGGCTGGGAATGATGTTGGAGACTTTATATGAGATCAGGATCAATGGGCTGGAATCCCTTTTGGATAAGATCGGGAGATAGGCTCATTCCTTTTCTTCTTCCCCTGGTTTTATTTCATTTAGCTCAGCTTCCTTGATTTCAGCCACCACTTTTCCTTGTTTTAACCCTACCCTTACCAGGCCGAAAATACTCATGTACATATTGGCGATCCACACTAACGAAAATCCGGCTATCAGGTAACCCCGCCAGTCCGTAAACAGCAATGTATATTTTGTAATGATCAAAAAGAAGATAGTCACATAATGGCTGAAGCAGTATTCGCAGGTAAAAAGATAAAAGAACTTTCTTTCAAAAAGTGTTTTGCAGGATTTGGATTTTTCAACACAAAAATCCCTGGGCTCACGAAATACTTCCTCGTGGGTAACAGTCCAGGCAATACATGCGATCGGGATCGCCAACAAAAAAAGGGTGACTACCTGTGGAGCTAACAGCATAAAAAATATTTGCTCTAATGTAATTAAAAAAGCGGAGTTGAACGAAAGAGGTGCCGCGGGATCCAGGGAAATGTCGGGGCATTAAAGTTCAAATCCCGAAAGTGTTGCGGTGAACACGCCCCGTTCCCGCTTCTTAGTAACCACTTTCCAATCGCCGTAATACCTGATTACCGTAGGAACAGTGAGACTTCCTACCCTGCTCATCTGCACCTCCATTTGCACATTAAAATCATACACACCGGCATCGTAACTCAAACTATAATTCCGGGCCAGCACCTCAAATGTTTTATCATCGAACCAGGTCGTCATTTCATCCACCAACACCCCGTCAGATTTTCCCGGCTTCACCTTTTGCCGGAAAACATAACAGGTGGCTCCTTTGTAAAGATCTATGTCGATACTCATATCATAACGGTCCGCCATATCATCATCATAAATAGCAGTTTTGCCGCTCATAAATGGCAGGCCTTTAATTTTTTTGCCCGGGTTAAAAAAAAGCATCCTCAACTGCTCTTTATGTTTGTCCAGGCCAGATTTTCCAGCCGTTGAAAATTCACGACCTGTTACTATGTTGTCTTCATTGCAAACTGAACCGTTCGTAAAAAACAACGAGGCATACATCTGGGCAGTGTAATAATTGTATTGTCTCCCCTTGGTGTAAAAATCCCCGGTCACCTCTTCCTGCTGTACCTCCATAGTGCGGCAGTTATTGATCCGCAATTGTTTGGTCTTACTGAACAAGGATGCTTTGAGACCGCCTTTTTTATCCAGCATCCGTATATCATTTACAGCGCTATACCCTATCACACGCAGGTTACGAAAAGCTTTATAATAGCTTGTATCATTTTTTATTTTGTTGATAAAGCCTGGCACATCCAGGTTACGGTCTATCACAACATCACTGAGCGTAATGACCTTTTTGCCCGCGAAGACCGTATCATCCTGGGCCATTGCATAATTTGATACGAGCATAAAAAAAACAGGCATGAAAAATGTTTTCATACCTGCAAAGTAATTGGAAATAAATTATAATGAAATGATAAAGACTATTTAGGAAATAACATGCGATAGTCCACACTCACTTTACCCCTGCTTATATCATCAAGTTTACGCTTCATCAATGTACGTTTCAGGGGTTTGATATAATCAATGAATAATTTACCTTCAATATGATCATATTCGTGCAGGATTACTCTCGCTGTAATACCAATAAAAGTACGTGTATGCTCAACGAAATTTTCGTCCAGGTAATTCAGCGTGACCGATTCCTTCCTTAAGATATCCTCCCTTATTTTCGGGATACTAAGGCAACCTTCATTGTAACTCCACTCAAGGCCGCCTAGTTCTTTTATATGTGCGTTGATAAAAACGCCTTTATAGCCGGGTTCATCCGGGAATTCCCCTTTTTCATTGGGTTCCTGGTTCGCAAAAATCTGCTCGCTGTCGATAATGAAAAGGCGGATGTCTTTATTGACCTGGGGCGCAGCCAACCCAACCCCATTGCTGTTATAGAGGGTTTCCCACATATCAGCAAGTAATTTGTCCAGCTGGGGGTAATCTGCATCAATATCGTGGGACACTTTCCTTAATATCGGCGAACCGTATGCAACAATTGGTAAAATCATAAAACTCTTAGAGGCCCCAATAGGGACGATCTTTTAATTTATAATGCGCAAAGGTAACTGATAGCCCTTAAAAGTAAAAAAGTTTAGAACCGTCACTTCTATAAAAAACAGTTAAGGGTTGATACTTTGCATATATTCCTGAAGCATAATGGTGGCGGCTATCTCATCCACGAGCTTTTTATCCCTCCGGTCTTTTTTCTTCATTCCCATCTGCAGCATAGCATCCTTGGCCATTTTGGATGTGTAACGCTCATCTACAGTTTTAAGGGGCATCAGGGGAAATTCCTTTTGTATTTTCCTGATGGCAGCTTCAGCAAGCGGGGTGCCATGCGTATCGGACTCATCCCAGTTTTTTGGCAGACCGATGATA
>JAKFCK010000052.1:0-7157 GCA_036676685.1 Chitinophagaceae bacterium
CAGCGATGAGCGTGGAGCCAGAGATGGAACAGGCATTTATTGCCTGCCCTGATCACATTTCCAACCCGGAAGATTTTGAACGAAAATTATTTATACTGCGCAACTTTTCCAGTCACACGGTAAATAATACCGTGAAAAAAGATGCGATCGGGTTTTACATTGCCTCGCTTTCTTACAAAACTGTTGTTTACAAAGGGCAGCTTACAAGTGGCCAGGTAAGAAAATATTTTACCGACTTAAATAATAAAAGACTGGTGAGTGCTTTTGGTTTGGTGCACTCCCGCTTTGCTACCAATACGTTTCCATCCTGGAAACTGGCGCAGCCATTCCGTTTTATCGCCCACAATGGTGAGATCAATACATTGCAGGGTAACCTGAACTGGCTGAAAACAAGTGAAAAGAATTTCACCTCTCCCTACTTTACCAAGGAGGAAATGGAAATGCTCCTGCCGATCGTCATAGAGGAACAAAGTGACTCTGCCTGCCTGGATAATGTAATTGAACTGCTTACACTGTGTGGGCGATCGCTGCCACATGTGATGATGATGCTTATCCCCGAAGCATGGGATGGTAACGAACAGATGGACCCGGTTAAAAAAGCATTTTACGAATTCCATTCTGCTATTATGGAACCTTGGGATGGCCCGGCTTCTATTTCCTTTACAAATGGTAACATGATAGGTGCAACCCTTGACAGGAACGGGCTAAGGCCATCCAGGTACTGCATCACCAATGATAACCGCGTTATCATGGCTTCGGAAACAGGTGCCTTACCCGTGGATCCCGCAAGCATTATTGAAAAAGGCCGGTTGCAGCCCGGAAAAATGTTCGTAGTGGATATGGACAAAGGCAAGATCATCAGCGATGATGAGTTGAAAAAAGAGATCTGCTCTCAAAAACCTTACGGCGACTGGCTGAATAAATATAAAATTCACCTCGGAGAATTACCTGAGCCAAGGGTTATGTTTACGCACCTGGAGCATGAGCAGGTATATAAATACCAGAAAGCATTTGGATACAGCATAGAGGATTTAGATAATATCATTGCCCCGATGGCATTGGATGGAAAAGAGCCACTGGGCTCGATGGGGACAGATGCGCCACTTGCAGTATTGAGCAACCAGCCACAACATCTGAGCAGCTATTTCAAACAGCTATTTGCACAGGTTACCAACCCGCCTATCGATCCCATAAGGGAAAGGCTGGTGATGTCGTTGGCATGTTTTGCAGGCAACAACGGGAACCTGTTATTGGAGGATCCACTTACCTGCCACAGCGTTGCGCTAAAACATCCTATTCTTACCAACCATGAACTGGAACAAATAAGAAGTATTGATACCGGGCTTTTCCAATCGAAAACTTTGCAGTGTTATTTTAAAGCAGACGGTAAACCCGGCTCCATGAAAAGTGCACTGGATCGTATCTGTCGGTATGCGGTAGATTCTGTGGAGGATGGCTTTAAAGTGCTTATCGTACAGGACAGGGCGATCGATTCTGATCACGCCCCGATCCCTACCCTCCTTGCAGTGTCTGCTATTCATCACCATCTTATACGCAAGGGAATGCGAGGTAAGGTAGGCATCATTGTAGAAGCCGGGGATGTATGGGAAGTACACCATTTCGCATGCCTCATTGCCTTCGGTGCTACGGCTGTGAATCCATACCTGGCATTATCTTCCATCAGGGATCTTAAAGAAAGAGGAAAAATCCAAACCGCATTATCAGAGGATGAACTGAAGAAAAATTATGTGAAAGCGGTGAAAGAAGGTTTGTTGAAAGTGTTCTCCAAAATGGGGATATCTACTTTACAGTCTTACCATGGTGCGCAGATATTCGAGATCCTGGGACTGAACAAAGAAGTGGTGGACCAATATTTTTCCGGCGCCACTTCGCGCATTGAAGGATTAGGCCTGGATGAAATTGCACGAGAGGCACTCGCTAAACATTATTTTGCATTCTCTAAAAAAGATATTCCTACAGATCGTCTACCCGTTGGCGGTATCTTCCAGTGGAAACGCAAGGGTGAATTTCATTTGTTCAACCCGCAAACGATTCACCTGCTGCAACATGCCACTAAAACGAACGACTACAACACATTTAAAAAATATTCAAAACTGGTAAACGACCAGGGCGAAAGGGCGTGTACCATCCGCAGTTTGTTCCAGTTTAAAAAGGAACAGCCTTCTATATCTATCGATGAGGTAGAACCGGCAGAATCTATTTATAAAAGATTTGCCACCGGGGCAATGAGCTTTGGTTCTATTTCCTGGGAAGCACATACCACATTGGCTATTGCCATGAACCGCCTTGGCGGAAAAAGCAATACAGGTGAGGGTGGTGAAGATGAAAGCCGCTACAATCCATTGCCCAACGGCGACAGCATGCGGAGTTCCATCAAGCAGGTGGCCAGCGCAAGGTTTGGTGTCACCAGTTTATACCTCACCGAGGCGGATGAATTACAGATCAAAATGGCACAGGGTGCCAAGCCGGGTGAAGGTGGGCAACTACCCGGTGATAAAGTGGATGAGTGGATCGGCAAGACCCGTCACTCGACACCGGGTGTAGGACTGATCTCTCCCCCGCCCCACCATGATATTTATTCAATTGAAGATCTTGCCCAGTTAATATTTGATCTTAAAAATGCCAACCGGAAAGCGCGGATCAGCGTGAAGCTGGTGAGCAAGGCAGGAGTTGGAACCATCGCTGCGGGCGTTACAAAAGCCAAAGCAGACGTGGTATTAATTGCCGGCCATGATGGTGGCACTGGTGCATCACCTGTTTCTTCTATCCGGCACGCAGGTTTACCATGGGAACTGGGTTTGGCAGAAGCCCACCAGACGCTCGTCAAAAACAAATTACGCAGCCGTGTTGTACTGCAGGCGGATGGCCAAATGAAAACGGGCCGTGATATAGCCATCGCAGCGTTGCTCGGTGCGGAAGAATGGGGTATTGCCACAGCTGCACTGATCGTGGAAGGTTGCATCATGATGCGGAAATGCCATGTGAACACCTGCCCTGTTGGTGTGGCCACGCAGGACCCTGAATTGAGAAAAAGATTTACAGGGGACCCTGATCATGTGGTTAATTTTTTCAAATTCATCGTGCAGGAATTGCGGGAGATTATGGCAGACCTCGGATACAGGACCGTCAATGAAATGATCGGCCAGGTACAACACCTGGAGAAAAGAGAAAACATCGTTCACTGGAAATACAGTAAACTGGACCTTAGTCCCATACTTTACAAAGAACCGGCATCCCCGTATGCACGTCTTTACCAGTGCGAGGACCAGGATCATGGTATGGACGAAGTATTGGATTGGCAACTCCTGAAAGTCGCGACCCCTGCATTGTTGAGCAAAGAGAAAGTGCATGCATCGTTTAATATCATCAATACGAACCGCACTACCGGCACCCTACTAAGTAACGAGATCACGAAAAAATATAAGGCAGAAGGGTTACCGGAGAATACAATTCATTTCAAATTTACCGGCACTGCGGGCCAGAGTTTTGGGGCCTTTAATACCAAAGGGGTGACGATGGAAATCGAAGGAGATGCCAATGATTATTTCGGGAAAGGTTTGAGTGGTGCAAAGCTGATCATCTACCCTAGTAAGGAAGCCACTTTTGTGCCGGAGGAAAACAGTATCATAGGTAACGTAGCATTTTACGGTGCCACTGCCGGGGAAGCCTTTATCCGTGGTAAGGCCGGCGAACGTTTTGCTGTGCGCAACTCCGGGGCTAACGTAGTAGTAGAAGCCATTGGCGATCACGGTTGTGAATACATGACAGGTGGCGTGGTACTCATCCTTGGGGATACCGGGCGAAATTTTGCCGCGGGCATGAGTGGTGGCATTGCTTATGTGTACGATGTGAAAGGAAATTTCCGCGAAAATTGTAATACAGAAATGGTGGACCTGGACCCCTGTAACCTGGATGATAAAAATCAATTATTCGGCATGATGCAGCAGCACCTGCAGCTTACCGGTAGTACGGTCGCGAAATTTATCCTGAACGACCTGGATAACCAGTTGCAACATTTTGTAAAAGTATTCCCGAAAGATTATAAGCGTGTGTTACAATTACGCCCCGCTCACCAGGCTAAGGAAGGTGTGCAGGTAAAATAACTTTGTTGAACTCAAAATATATAAAAGATCAGGCATGGGTAAGTTAACAGGCTTCAAAGAATTTACAAGAGAGTTGCCGGCAAAGGTGCCGGTGGCAGACAGGCTGCAGCATTACAATGAATTTGTTGAGAAATTTAATGAAGACAAATTGAACCAACAAGCTGCACGTTGTATGGACTGCGGGGTACCCTTTTGCCATAGCGGGTGCCCGCTCGGCAATATCATTCCCGAATTTAATGATGCGGTTTACCGGAAAGACTGGCAGGAAGCTTATGATGTATTAACTTCTACCAACAATTTCCCCGAATTTACGGGCCGCATTTGCCCGGCGCCCTGCGAAACCTCCTGCGTGCTGGGCATTAACCAGCCGCCGGTGGCCATTGAAGAAATAGAAAAACATATTATAGAGATCGCGTTTGAAAAGGGGTTTGTTACACCCCGCAAACCTAACATGCGCACAGGCAAAAAGGTAGCGATCATTGGCTCAGGTCCGGCCGGCCTTGCCGCAGCAGCACAATTGAATTATGCAGGCCACACCGTGACCGTGTATGAAAGAGATGACAAGCCGGGAGGGTTATTGCGGTACGGCATACCCGATTTTAAACTGGAAAAATGGGTCGTAGAAAGAAGGATAGAATTGCTGGAGCAGGAAGGAGTGAGTTTTAAATGTAATGCGTACGTGGGAGCAAACGTTTCCATGACAGATTTGTTGAGAGAATACAACGCGATCGTACTGGCAACTGGTTCCACCGTACCCCGCGGTTTGAATATCCCCGGAAGTGACCTGAAAGGTGTACATTTTGCCATGCAGTTTTTAAAACAACAAAACAAACGTAACGCGGGCATCGACCCGTTAGCCAATGCATCGATAGAAAGTAATATCGTGGGCGAAAATATATTCGCCACCGGGAAAAATGTGGTAGTGATCGGTGGAGGTGATACCGGTTCTGATTGCGTGGGCACTTCTAACCGTCATGGTGCAGTATCTGTGACTCAATTTGAACTTTTACCAAAACCACCGGAAGAACGAAATGGCACCATGCCCTGGCCAACTTACCCCATGGTGTTAAAAACCACCTCCTCCCACGAAGAAGGCTGTGAAAGGGAGTGGGCTGTGGCCACAAAAGAATTTATTGGTGACGAAAATGGCAACCTGAAAGGGCTAAAAATAGTAGACCTGGAATGGAAGGCCTCTGCAGATGGCCGGCCTGCCCAATTTACAGAAAGGCCGGGCAGCGAGAGAGATATCCCCTGCGAACTGGCTCTAATGGCTATGGGCTTCCTGCATACCCAACATGAAGGCCTGGTGGAGGGATTGGAAATTGAAAAAGACGAAAGAGGAAACGTAAAGGCCTCTGAGAAAAAATACCAGACCAGTTTGCCCAAAATTTTTGCGGCGGGCGATATACGCCGGGGACAGTCCCTGGTGGTGTGGGCAATCAGTGAAGGAAGGGAATGTGCCAGGAATGTAGATGAATTCCTGATGGGTGTATCACTCCTGGAAAGTAAAGATGCACAGTTGATGATGATGTAGCAGGTTGTTTTAAGAATGTGTATCGTCATTCTTCTTCATCAAATCTATTTATCGTACAATAAGTTGAGTTCCCACGTTGTTGTGGGAACTTTTACACAAGAGAAAAATCTTCAAACGGAACACCCTGTTCACTTTTCTTACCAGGTCACGGTTATTTTTATGCTAAGTAGCATGCCAACAGAATTAAAAGTTAGTTTGAATAAACCGGAAAAGCAGTTTTCAGGGGATCCTTTTCATGAAGGCCGATTGAAATGAATGAATAGGATTTTTCGTATGTTAGGTTGCGTGCGTGGTTTACCAATAGCCGGGCAATCCTTTTATGATTATCATTTACACATAGATATTTGATGTACATCATTTGCACAGGGCTGTTTACTCCTGGCATTTTTGACAATCCTGTAATACCCGAGAATGCATTGATCAGCTTTAACAGGGTATTCATCTTCCAGAAAAATTTTGTCACTACATTTTGTTTTACATGCATTGTGTCTATCAGGCATATTGCAGCAATAATTTCGTGTTCCCGCAGGATAACAAACACTTGCGTGCCATCCATTTTTTTTTCCGTTATAACCACGCCCAGCTCGTAATTTCTATGGTGCCTGTTCAAAAAATTTATTACCTCCTCTGTTGCCGCACCCGGTTCTACCTTGTATGCGGGATCTGTTACCCTTCTTTTTTTTCCAATGAACTGGTAGCTGTGAAAAATCCCGATATTGTCAAAATCCGGAACGTTTGGCCGGTTCCGGAAAAAGGACAGTGGCTTTGTATTCCCCATTGAAACATTTAAAAAACAAGGTCTGATCTGATAGATATTACGTACCTGGCCATTTCATCACAAAGGCGGAGCCCGATCCCCCGGTTCCGGTAGGATTTGTCAATTTTTAAAATCGCCAATATATTGGATGGGGTAAATTTTACCTTCTATATATATATATATGCTGGAGGGGGGCGCATAGGGAACCATTTATCTTCCCGCCATCCAATGCCAGTAAAACTTAACAGGCGGAAAAGGTCCGGGTACCGGTCAATTCTAAGGCCAGCTTGTTTCACCTGCCATCTCAGCGGCAGCAGTCAAACTGACCAACTGGTCATTATCTCCCTTACAAGCCTGCCGGAAGTTGATCTCTTGCATAACAATTAAAAGATGGTAAAAGTGAGTTCAACAAATAAAATACAAAATAAATATTATCAGCAGGAATTTACCACGTAAAGAAAGATCGCTTTACACCGCGGATTTACTCAGACTTGTAATTTTTGGGGCTTAATTCCAAACCGATATTTACATTTCCTGGGTATTTTTTAACTTTTTCCACATAATTTTTATTTTTAATAAAGATCATTTCGCATCTCCAACTCGTTTTTGCTTCCCACAACCTAATGATTTATATGATATTGAACACAGTTTAACTGTTATTCTCAAACGTATTATATTAATTATTTATGTTTATTTTAATTAACAAACTCTAACATTATTTATATAATTTAGAAGAAATATT
>JAKFCK010000053.1:0-4733 GCA_036676685.1 Chitinophagaceae bacterium
AGTTCAAAGAAAAGAGCACATTGATAAAGATCAGGGCAGATATAATCGTACAACGGGAAACACAGAAGGGGATTATCCTGGGTGACCGCGGAAGTATGATCAAAGAGTTGGGAACAAGAGCGAGAAAAGATATTGAAGAATTTTTAGGCCAGAAGGTTTTTTTGGAGTTATTCGTAAAAGTGCGACCTAAGTGGAGAGACAGCGAGATGTATTTGAAAGAATACGGTTATTAAAAGCCCCCTCCGCACTCCCTGCCCGAAGTATTTCGGGATGAAGGGGGAACCCGGCAGCGTCGTAATTATTGAGAACATTTTAATTGCTGTACTTCTGATGAAGGACGGACAAAGATTTTATAAACATTAAAACAAAGTTCCCCTTTAGGGGACAGGGGTATGAGTTTTACAGTAGCAATAACAGGCAGGCCCAACGTGGGCAAGAGTACATTTTTTAATCGTATGCTGGAGCAGCGCAAAGCCATCGTTGATGATATCAGCGGTGTGACCAGGGACAGGCAGTACGGTGTAGCGGAATGGATCGGCAAATCATTTAACGTAATCGACACTGGGGGATTTGTGGCAGGCAGTGATGATGTATTTGAAAGAGAGATACGCAAGCAGGTGCATATTGCAATTGAAGAAGCGAATGCAATCATTTTTATGGTGGATGCTGCTACAGGGATCACTAACCTGGATGAAAATATGGCCGATATGCTGAGGCGCAGTACCAAGCCGGTTTTCCTGGTAGTGAATAAGGTCGATAATCATGCAAGGATGATGGAAGCCAGTGAATTTTACAGCCTTGGTTTTGAGCGTATTTTTTTTATATCTTCTATCAGTGGCAGTGGCACAGGCGAATTGCTGGATGCGATCACCGACCTGATGGTAGATGAACCAGCCGAATCTGAAGACGAGGTCAAAATCCCCAAATTTGCCATAATCGGGCAGCCCAATACCGGCAAGTCTTCTTTATTGAATGCTTTGATAGGTCGCGAACGTACCATTGTGAGTGATATCGCTGGCACCACCAGGGATACGATCCATACCCAATACAATTTATTTAATAAAGAATTTATACTGATAGATACGGCAGGTATACGCCGTAAAGCGAAAGTGCACGAAGACCTGGAGTTTTATTCTGTGATCCGTGCCATCAAGGCGATGGATGAGGCGGATGTTTGTTTATTGCTTTTAGATGCTACAAAGGGTATAACGGCACAGGACCTTTCCATTTTTTCGCTGGCGGTAAAAAAAGGTAAAGGCATAGTTGTGTTAGTGAACAAATGGGACCTGGTAGAAAAAACCACCAACAGTGCAAGGGATTATGAAAAAGACCTGAAGCAGCGTTTGGCACCTTTTTCAGATGTACCCATTTTATTTATTTCTGTTACCGAGAAACAAAGAATATTTCAAAGTATGGAGGCTGCCCTGAAAGTGTATGAAAATAAAAACAGGAAAGTGGCTACTTCAAAGTTGAACGAAGTGATGCTAAAAGCAATAGAAACTTTTCACCCGCCCGTGGTGAGGGGAAATGCTGTGAAGATAAAGTATACCACTCAACTCCCTACGCATACGCCGAGTTTTGCTTTTTTCTGTAATTATCCAGACGATATTAAAACCCCGTACAGAAACTACCTGGAAAATAAACTTCGGGAAAATTTTGAGTTTAGCGGTGTGCCGTTAAGGTTATTTTTCAGGAAAAAATAATACCGTTTAACCTTAATCGTTAGTAATTGTCAAAACCTCCGTAAGGAGGTTTTTTTTATACCTGGAAAATATTATAACGTGCAGTTACTAATAATAACATTTTCTTCCGAAAATTACCCTATTTTCAATTTTTAAAATAGAGTTAAAATTTCGGTCTTCATATATAATGGCGGCTTCCGCTTTAACTTTTTCAACAGGTATTCCTAAAAAGAAATGTTCATTTATGAAGAAAATTTACTTATTAATTTTAGTGGTTTTGTTTGCCGGCCATGGCCAGGCGCAGGTTGCTTCCTATCTCTTTAACCAGTCGAACGGAACGTATACAGCCTTGTCGGGCGGTACCGTATTGGCTACGGCCACTGACAATACGAGTGCCGGTTCCATCGATACCTACGTCAGTGCTGCCATCGCGTTGCCATTTGGATTTAACTTTAACGGAGGTGTACAGAATACTGTGTACATGAGCTCCAATGGGTTTATCACTTTTGGTCCTACTGTTCCTTCTGGAACAACTCCAATAAGCAGTTCTGCCGGTTATAACGGGGCTGTATCCGCTTTCGCGGGAGATCTTAATGGCGTCTTTCAAATTGGAACGCCCGCTATCACAAGTGATATGCAGTGGAAAGTTGTGGGTAGTGCTCCTGACAGAGAAGTAGTATTTCAATGGACTAATTTCAGGCCTTCATATACGATTTCCACCACCAATGTTAATGTTTTCAGTTTCCAGGTCCGCCTTGTAGAAACCTCGAATGAAGTGAAAGTTATATACGCTGGCAATACTTACCTGGTCGGTACGACTGGCTATTCCGGCACCAGGCAGGTTGGGCTGAGGGGCCTTGCCAATACTGATTTTAATAACCGCCTGAATGCCTCAACGGTTTTATTTACCGCTGCAACCGCTGGCACTTCAAATTCCAGCACCCAGGCATGGAACACGACGACGTCGCCTCCGGGTATGCCTTCAGATGGCTTAACTTATACCTGGTCACCAAACCTTACGGCAGTAGATTATTGCAATCTCCAGTTTCCGGCCACAGCAACGATAGCGTATGGTGCAAGTGAAACTATTTATACACGGGGTTACGAGCCGGGTGTTACTGAAGCTGCAGGAGCGGGTGCAGGGATCAATGTCTGGATCGGTACCAATACTTCCAACACTAATCCTAATACATGGTCCAACTGGGTACCTGCAACTTTCAATACCCAGGTGGGTAATGATGATGAATTCCAGGCCACAATAGGCAGTTCCCTCGCAGCAGGAACATATTATTATGCCTCCCGTTGGCAACTGAATGGTGGACAATACAGGTATGGTGGATTCCCTAACGGCTTTTGGGATGGTACTACACAGGTGAGCGGTGTCTTAACTGTAACCCCTGCTCCTCCACCTGCAAATGATGATTGTGCCGGTGCTGTCATGTTAAGCCCGGGAACAACGCTCACCTGTGCCGGCGAGAGGGCAGGAACAACCTTGAGCGCTACGCCGTCAGCCGAAACTGCCCCATCTTGTGGCGCAAGCGGTGTAAATGACGATGTGTGGTACTCATTTGTGGCTACTTCCAACTCCCATATAGTCACCCTGTCAGTTGTTTCAGGTACTACGGATATGGGAATGGCGGCTTATAGCGGATCATGCGGCTCGTTGGTAGCCCTTGCCTGCTCAGATCCGAACGTAATGACCCTCACGGGGCTGATTCCCACCCAAACGTATCTTATCCGGGTATGGACGTGGACATCCACGACTACAACGACTGCAACTTTTAATATTTGTATCACGACACCACCGCCACCACCGGCAAATGATATTTGTTCCGGAGCGATCGTCATTCCATCGAATGGGCCTTTCCCTTATCTGACCGGCGTTACTTCTAATGTTTCTGCCACAAATACAAATGACCCGGTGCCCAGTTGCCAGGCTAGCAGCAACAAGGGGATATGGTATTCATTCACGCCAAATTTGACCGGATCATACGTTATTTCTTCCTGTCAGAATGATGCCCCTTTATCTACGATAACAGATAATGTACTTTCAGTGTTTACTTCTGCAGCAGGTTGCACCGGTCCCTTCACGTCTATCGCTTGTGATGATGATGCATGCACAACTTTAGGTGCCCAGGCGATCATAACAACTAATTTGATTGCAGGAACGCAGTATTACATTTTGGTGTATGGTTATAGCACTAATGTTGGAGATGTTCAGTTAAAGATCACAGCACCAGCGCCAATGACCTACTTATCCTCAACAACTACCCAGTCTTCTACCTCAGCTACAGTTGCGGGCTCGGTCGATCAACAAATTGTTAGGCTCCAGGTAGTAGTAGAGGGCTCTCTGAACCCATTAGTTGTATCCCAGTTAGATCTAAATACCAATGGCAGCACAAATGCCGGAACCGATATAGCGCTTGCCAAGGTTTACTACACCGGAACATCTACAACTTTTTCTACAGCAACTCAATTTGGTACTACAGTAGTAGCTCCTAACGGTAATTATAGTACCACGGGTTCTCAAACATTAACCGGAGGCGCAAACGCAACGAACAACTATTTCTGGGTGGTATACGATATCGCCTGCGCTGCCACAGCAACAAATGTAGTGGATGGGGAAGTTACCGGCGTCACTGTTGGAACATTACAGCTGCCTTCGGTCACGGCTCCAACAGGATCCAGGGCGATCACTGCCAGTTCAACAACGGCAACAACCAACCAACCCTCGACAGCCACAGTTTTAGCCGGAACAAACAACAACCAGGTTTTAAGGGTTCAAATAACAAGTTGTGCCGGCGCAACTGTTACCAGCATCGATTTCAATACAACTGGTTCTACAAATCCGGCAACAGATATATCTGCGGCCAGGGTTTTTTACACGACCACAACCACCTTTGCTACTTCAACACAATTTGGTGCAGATGTAGCAACGCCTAATGGTGCATTCACGGTAAATGGTTCCCAGGTTCTCACAACTGGTACGGGTTACTTCTGGCTTGTTTATGATGTGCCCCTTACCGCTACCGGTACAAATGTGTTGGATGC
>JAKFCK010000054.1:0-3895 GCA_036676685.1 Chitinophagaceae bacterium
CCCCTTTAGGGGTCAGGGGTATCAAGGTTCCCCTTTAGGGGTCAGGGGTATCAAGGTTCCCCTTTAGGGGTCAGGGGTATCAAGGTTCCCCCTTTAGGGGGTCAGGGGGTCTTAACTCCCCCTGTAAGTAGAATACCCAAACGGGTTTAACAAGAGCGGTATATGGTAATGTGCATCATCGGATACCGTAAAACATATTTCCACCGCAGGATAAAGGCCCGTAGTGTTGTTGGCTTTAAAGTACCGAAGGGTTTCAAAACATATTTTATAATTACCTGGCAGCATATTTTTTTCTGAAGGCAGCAGGTCGCCTACCCTGCCATCTGCATTGGTGACGCCCTGTGCGAGGGTGAACCAGCCGTTGTCTACAAAATGTTTGAGGCGGATGGTCATTTCGGCTGCGGGCCTGCCGAGCGTTGTGTCCAGCACATGCGTGGTGAGCTGGCTGGGTTTTACGGCGCTCCAGTCTGCGTTGGGCAATATTTTTTTAAAGCGCTGTATGGTGATCTTTATTTGTTCGCCAATGGCGATCACGAGTTCTTCGTCGTGCGTGTTCGAGCTGCGATCCTGCAGGATGCGCAGCATTTCCGCAGCGGATTTACCGGTGGCAAACACAATGAAAATGTAACCGAACTTGGCTTCATACAGGTCATTGGCCTTGGCCAATAATTCTACCACATCATGAGAAGCCGTTTTTACACCGGCCTGCTCGTTACTTGCCAGGTCTTTGGTATCCGGAAAACGTTCTGCAAGATTCTGTGTATCGCCGATCTTCGGGTGATGCGAGAATGCTTCCAGCCAGTCGCCCCTGTCGCAGTAATGGTACCAGTACTCTACAGCTGCCTTTACCATATGCCTCTCATCAGAAAATGGAAATTGATCCATCATCAGGTCCTGCCATTTGCCGGAGCCACAGGCGGAGGCCAGCAGGTTTTTTGCAGCGGCACGATCCAGTTGATTAAATTCAGTTAAGTTCATACGTTCTATTTTATGGTCGCTCCCTGGTCGATCCAGCAGCGGATGATATCCCTTTCTTTTTCGGTCATGTTGGTTTTGTTGTTCATGGGCATTGTTTTGGTCACCACTACCCGTTGCATTATTTTATCTTTCAACTGCGCAATTTTTTCCGGCGTATCATAGGCCACACCGTTAGGTGGTGCTGTATAAAAATCATCCGTCGGTTTGGCAGAGTGGCAGCTTGTGCACCGGGATTGTATGATGGTATTTACTTGTGCAAAACTTATTTCCGATCTGCAGGCCCCTGGTTTTGCAGGAGCCGAAATATAGGCCGCTGCAAGCAATACCACAATCGATACCGGTAATACCCATACACTGGCCTGGCCTTTTTCTTTTAAGTTAAGGTAATGTTTTACGCCGGCTGCACCTAAAGAAATGATGGCTAATATCAGCCACGGGTATTCGTAGCCGAACGTTGTCGGAAAATGATTGCTGATCATCACGAACAACACGGGCAATGTAAAATAGTTATTGTGCAGGGAACGGGTACCCGCATTTTTGCCGAGCCGGGGATCCAATGGCAGGCCAAGGGTGGCTGCTTTCACCATGGCTTTTTGTGCAGGGATGATCACGAAAAATACATTCGCCGCCATGATGGTGCCCAGCATGGAGCCGAAGTGCATGTAGGCTGCCCTTGCACTGAATACCCGGCAATAAAAATAAGCGAATGCTACAGAGATTAAAAAACCGATCAGCGCAAACCAGGTGCCTTTTTTAACCAGTGGCGTTTTGCACAATAAGTCGTACACGATCCATCCCACAATAAAAGAACCCACGCCGATACCGATGCCGGTGAGTGGGCCGATGTCCAGGATATTTTTATCAACTAAGATGGAACTGGCATTAAAATAATACACCACGAACAACAAACAAAAACCGGAGAGCCAGGTGAAGTAGGCTTCGTATTTGAACCAGTGTAAATGTTTCGGAATGGTTTTCGGCGCTACCTTATATTTTTCCAGGTAATAAAACCCGCCGCCGTGGATGGCCCAGAGATTACCGGCCAGTTCATCCCGCACGTTATTGGTGCGGTTGAGGGCGTTCTCCAAAAACACGAAATAAAAAGAAGCCCCTATCCAGGCAATACCGAAGGTGATGTGCATGAGGCGGACAACGATATTCATCCACTCCATGAGGTGGCCCTCCCAGATAGTGCCATTGACGATGAGGTACACCGACACGAGCATGCAAATAACCGTGAGCACAATTGCTGTGTACACGAAAGTTTGGGCAGTGACAACATTTTCTCTTTTCGAGGTAAGCCGCGTAGCTTCTTCGGCTTCAAGTGCCGTGGTTTCCTTTTCTACCGTGCGCAGCCACCATGTCATAACCACGAGCATGATCAACACCGCCAACAGTAATAAAAGTAAAACCAAACCATTCATAAGCTTACACTTTTTTGCCCCAAAGCCTTAGCCGGCTGACACCGCCGTCGGGGAATATATTTAGCCTCACATGGGAAAATACATTTTTATTGTCAATTACAAATTCATGTTCGTGATCGGCTGAAAGTTTTTGCTGTGGCAATATAGTAAACCAGGGTGCTTTGCCATTTAAGGCGTCTTCGCTATGCTCTGCCAAACATCCTTCCAGGCTGCAACTGTCCGGGTAATTGCCTTTGAAGTGGGCTGTATCTACAACAGCTTTTTCAATGATGCCGGGCGTGGCCAGTTGTATCACCACCCAGTCGCGGTTGTTGGGCGTGCGGTTCCTTTTGGTTTCCCAGCCGTCTCCCATATTGGCGCCGCGGTTGGGCATCAGCAGGTTGCTCATATCACTAAAGAACATATCGTTGCAGGCGATAGACTTGGCACCATTGAGTGCGGATGCGAGATCGATGGTGTCACCCGCGTTTACTGCCGACCAGTCTTTGTATACTTCTCCATACACCCGTAGCCTGGCTACTCCACCATCAGGATAAATGTGCAGGCGCACATGCGTGAATATTTCGTGGCTATAGCTTTCATAAAAATTCTGGCTGCCTGCATCCAGGTGGGATTTGTGCAGGATCTCTTTCCATTCTACGTTCTCCCAATCGGTTACCCCGGCCGGATCGGGCAGGTAAACTGCTTCAATCGATGCCTGGGGCGGATGATTGCCGAGGAAGAAATTGGTATCGATGTCAAATCCTTTTATCCTGCCGGGGGCGGCGAGTTGGATGACTGCCCAGTCATGACCGGGAGTACGCTTGCGGCGGCTTTCCCAGCCGTCCATCCATTTGCCGCGTTCGGTATATTTATCGGCGATAAAAATACCACGGCCGGGTTTGATAAGGTTTTCTTTTTCGGCAAAAAAATCATCGGTGCAGTACAAAACTTTGCCACCGAGTTTTTCTGCAGCCAGGTCTGCCAGGCTGGTAAATGCTGGTGATGATTTAAGTATTTCTTTTACTTTTTCGGTAGACATAAAAAGCGGGTTAAAACCCCCAAACCCCCTTCCCGAAATAATCGGGAGTTCCAAAGGGGCTTAAGGTCGCATGAATTAATTGTTGTAATTATCAGCTAGTATTGGTTTGCCATGGGTTTTGCTTTTATCAGGTATCCGGGCATCTTTAAAAACTGTTATTCCGTTCACAATCGTTTGTTGCACCAGCCCGTTCAATTCTTCCCCGGTATAAGGACTGATGGGGTGGCGATGTAATATGTCTTCGGCCCGCACTGTAAACTTTTTGCCTGGTTTCCACACTACAATATCTGCATCGTAGCCAACTTTTAAAAAACCCTTTCGGTTATCCAGTTTTAAAAATACAGCGGGATATTCGGTAAGCAAAGGAATAAATTGCTCCAGCGGCATTTTATCTTTCATCGCCGTGTAGGAAGCCGCCAATAAAAACTGCAGGCTGGAAATGCCACCCCATGCTTTTTGCAAATTTCCTGAT
>JAKFCK010000055.1:0-8316 GCA_036676685.1 Chitinophagaceae bacterium
TTTTACGAAACGGGAACGATTGAAAAAATGCCGATGAGTGAAGCCGATATTGAAATCACCATAAAGCTGTTGCAGGAAGTACAACCGCAGCAGGTGTTTTGTGCCGGTGACCTTGCCGATCCACATGGCACGCATAAGGTTTGCCTGGATATTGTTTTTGAATCGTTGCGACGGTTAAAAGCTGCAGGTGAACCATGGGTAAAAGATTGCTGGGTTTGGTTATACAAAGGTGCCTGGCAGGAATGGAACATCGAGGAAATTGAAATGGCCATTCCCATGAGCCCCGAACAAGTGATCAAAAAGCGCAATGGCATATTCATCCACCAGTCGCAGAAAGATACGGTGCCCTTTCAGGGTAGTGATGACAGGGAATTCTGGCAGCGTGCTGAAGAACGAAATGCCAATACCGCAGAATTGTACGCTAAGCTGGGACTCACACGGTATGCCGCAATGGAGGCATTTGTACGCTGGCATTACTAACTTATACAGAGATTGTTAATGAAATGCTAACTAAAAAATAAATTAATTATCTTCAGTGCTCAAAAATAACCATTACCAATACCGGGCACATGAGAAAATTTTTACTGCTGACCTTTTCTTTCACCACCCTAATTTCTTTTTTTCATTTTCCCGCTTACTCGCAAAGTTGTGTACCCACTAACCTGAATGGTAAAGTAGTGCCCCTTTCCTGTAATACGCCCTGTACAAATCTGGTTTTCCAGGTGCCGCACCTGAAATCTACATCTGATTACGTGATCTCGTCAATTCCCTTCACCCCTTTCCAGTGGCTGGTAAGTGTTGGAGGAACAGAAGACCCGATATTGTATGCCGATGACAAATACAGTGCGTTATACAGCCTGCCCTTTCCCTTTTGTTTTTACGATTCCACTTATACAAAAGCCGTTATTGGTTCCAACGGGCTGATCACATTTGATGAAACAAATGCCAGCACCAGTAACGCTTACCCCATTACCCAGCCCATTCCGTACGCGGGCGGCACCCAGGGTGTTACAGCGCCTGCCTACTATCCCAAAGCAGCTATAATGGGCGCTTTCTCCGACCTCGATCCGCGGGCCACGGAAAGCCCGGCTGACCGGCTGATACAATGGCGGGTCGAAGGTACTGCTCCGTGCAGGCGTTTTATCGTGAGCTATTACCGGGTCGGCACTTTTGCTGCTCTTAGTTGCACAATCGGGACGGCCTCAACTCCCCCATCACCAACCACACTCCAGATAGTGATGTATGAGTCCACCGGTCTGATTGATGTTTTTATCGAAAATAAATACTGTACCCCCGGCACTAATGGGGGCAATGCAATACTCGGGGTGCAGAATTGGAACCGGGATCGCGCTGTGGCAGGTGCCGGTAAAAACGGCACCAACTGGAGAGCCTCCAACGAGGGTTACCGCTTTACACCCAATGGCAGCCAGTCAAAATTTGTAAGCGCAGAATTATTATCCATGACAGGAACTGTGCTGGCTGCTGCGGATACGAGCACAACCGTGCAAGGCCTTCTGGATATCAGTTTCCCCAACATTTGCCCCGCACTGGGATCCACGCAATACGTAGTGAGAACAACTTTTGGATCCTGCCCAATTGGAACAAATATGGTGAGCCTGGACACGATCACCGTGAACAGGAATAATACTTTGCCTGTCACTAATATATTGGTACCTACAACCTGCGGTAATAATGTTGGTTCCATCACGATTAAGGTTGCGACAGGAGTGGGTGTATTACCTTATCAATATTCCATCAACGGTGGTCCATTGCAGTTGTCCAATATATTTGGCAATCTAAGCGCCGGAACTTACTCAATGTATGCAAGAGATGCTCTTGGTTGTGACACCGCTTACCAGGTAACCGTAGTAGCAAGCAGCAGCCTTTCCGCGAGTACCGCTGCAGTCGGCGCAAGTTGTCCGGGGGCGACCAACGGATCGCTGACCGTGACGCCAACCTCGGGAACAGCCCCGTATAGCTTCACTTTAAATAATGGCACGCCGCAAGCTTCCGGCACATTTACCAACCTCCCCTCGGGAACTTACACCGTGGTTTTTGTTGATAACCTCGGTTGTTCCGGAACCGTAACTTCTACGGTAAACCCGGGTGTTCCCATCACGGCTACTGCTAACGGCACCACAACGAGTTGCAACGGCGCTTCCGACGCTAGAATCACAGTAACTGCTTCGGCAGGAATTGCACCCTATACCTATTCTATTAATGGCAGGCCCTTCCAGCCCGGTAATACTTTTTCAAACGTAAGCTCCGGGCCGTATTCCATCACAGTGCTGGATTCCAGGAATTGTAAGGTTACCATCAGTGGAACGATCAACGCCGGTGGCAGCCTGTTTGGCGCTATCTATAGTACGCCATTGACCTGCCCGGGTGCCAACAATGGTACAGTCACCCTGGTACCCAGCATGGGGGTTGCACCCTATTCCTACAGGATAGATGGTGGTATCGCCCAGCCTTCCAACACATTTACCGGTGTCACCGCTGGTGTACACACCGTAGTATTTACTGATGCGAATGGTTGCAGTGGCAGCAGGAGCATCCTGGTGATGTCTGGCCCTGCCAGTGGCTCTACACCTTCCACTGCCACCGGTACAAGTTGCCCCGGCGCATCAGATGGCGTTATCACAATTACGCCGGTAGCCGGAGCCGTGTATACGCTTATGCCAGGTAATATCAGCAATTCAACCGGCATTTTCACAGGGCTGGCTGCAGGCAGCTATACTGCAACATATAACATCCCCCCAACGGTATGCCTCGGTGACGTAACCCCCGCAAGTATCGTTGTAGGTACAGGGCCTGCAATCACAGGTACAGCCACAACTACTCCCACAAGCTGTCCCGGCGCAACCAACGGAACAGTCACGGTTACAGCACCAACCGGGCCGGGCATCAGCTACACGCTCAACCCCGGCGCAATAACCAATACAACAGGAATTTTCACCGGCCTCACCGCCAACACCTATACTGTAGGTTTTGTAACTGCAGCAGGCTGCACGGGCACCGTTTCCGTAAACCCGGTCGTGGCACCCGGCCCAACAGTTACCGGTACAGCCACTGCCACCCCAACCAGTTGCCCGGGTGCTGCCAATGGCACCATCACAGTCACATCCCCAACAACAGCAGGAACCACCTATACACTTAACCCCGGTGGAATTAGCAACACTACCGGAATTTTTACCGGCCTTGCAGCCAATACTTATACCATAAGTTTTGTAACTGGTACCGGTTGCACAGGAACTGTTGCAGTAAATCCAGTGGTTTCACCTGGTCCCGCAATTTCCGGTACGGCTACAGCCACGCCTACAAGTTGTGCTTCCGTTAGTGATGGAACCGTAACCGTAACCTCGCCAACAGGAGCTGGTAATACTTACACGCTATTTCCCGGGGGAATTACCAATTCAACAGGTGTGTTCACGGGGCTTGCTGCAAATACTTATACGGTGAATTTTGTAACTGCTGCCGGTTGCACAGGAACACTTGCCGTGAACCCGGTGGTAGCCCCGGGCCCTGCGCTTACGGGCACCGCAACAGCCACACCGACAGGTTGCCCGGGGGTGAATAATGGTACCATCATTGTAACATCACCTGCAGGACCCGGCAATACCTATACCCTTAATCCCGGGGCGGTCACTAATACAACCGGTGTATTTACCGGCCTTGCACCCGCGACCTATACGGTAAGTTTTGTAACCGCTGCCGGATGCACCGGGGTGGTACCAGGAAATCTTGTCGTAGTGGCAGGCCCATCACCCGGCTCCACATTTACGCAGGTCAATGCCGTTTGTGCAGGAATTAACGACGGCAGCATAAATATTGTACCTGCCGCGGGAACCCTCGCACCCTACACCGTTACCCTTACCGGTCCAGGTGGCCCATATACCGGCACTGGAAATGCGCCTGTCAGCTTCACAAACCTTTCACCGGGAACCTACAGATACAGCTTTACTGACGACAATGGTTGCACGGGTACAGGTGGCCCGGTTAACATCACATCAAACAGCCCCCTCAATACATCGCTTGCGGTGACCATGCCACTTTGTTATGGCAGCTCAAACGGCACTGTTACCCTTACCGCTTCCGGTGGAGTCGCACCCTATCAATATTCCCTTGGCGGCACAAACTACCAGGCGGGCAACAGCTTTAATACTTTAGCTGCCGGCACATACCTCTTTCGTACCAGGGATTATGTGGGCTGCACCAGGGATACCAGCATTACGCTTACCCAACCCGTTGTGCTAACCACGGCCGCCGTAAGCACCGGCACCGCCGGTTGCGGTAACAATGACGGCGCGATCACTGCCGTACCATATGGCGGCACCGCCCCATTCAGCTACAGCATATCTTCGCCCGGAAATACATCCGGAGCCTCCACCGGCAATTTTTCCGGCCTGGCTGCAGGCAACTATATCACTACAGTAAGAGATGCGAACGGCTGCACGGCTTCTTCGTCGGCTACAGTAGGTTTGGTAGACAATATGTTCCTTACACTGGGGCCAGACACGACTATTTGCCAGGAAAGCAGCGTAACCATGCAGCCGCAGGTAAACACGGAAGCGACTATTTTTTCATGGAAAAGCGTAAATGCCTCCAGTGCTACGATTAGCAATCCTGCTATCAAAAATGCCGTGCTGACACCTGTGGATACAGCTATTTATATACTAACAGCTAAATGGGGCGCCTGCGAAAGAACTGATAGCGTAATGGTGAACATATTACGCAAACCAGTAGCGTTTGCTGGTAAGGATACTGCCATCTGCAATCTTACTTATGCAGTGCTGCAGGGTTCTGCTACAAATACCTCCGGGCCGGTATCTTATAGCTGGTCACCCATCCCCGGCCTGGCCGCCCCCGGGCAGGCCACTACTACTGTGAACCCTACAGGCAATAACACCACTTATTCCTATACCCTCACCGTTACTGACGACTATGGCTGCAGATTTAGTGTAACAGATGTAGTTAATGTGCGGGTGCAACATCCCGTTCCGGCTTTTGCAGGCAATGATACCATAGCCATCAAAGGGGTACCTCACCAGCTTTTTGGCAGCGGCGGAAAAAGTTATACCTGGTCACCTTCTTATCCTATAAACGGACCTTTCAATCAAAACCCTACCACTGTATTGCAAAACGATACTAAGTTCACATTAGAAGTTACCGACTTAGCCGGTTGTGTTGGATGGGATACCGTGTTTGTGAAAGTATATACCGGGCCAACCTACTATATTCCTAATGCATTCACACCAAATGGTGACGGGCTGAATGATATTTTCCGCGCTATTCCCGTGGGCATCGCCAATACGGAATGGTTCAGGATATTTAACCGTTACGGGGAACAAATTTTCCAGACCAACCAGTGGCTCAAAGGCTGGGATGGTACGTTCAAGGGCAAAAAACAACCCATCGGCGCATATGTATGGATCATCAAAGGCACCGACCGGTACGGAAAGGTTGTGGAGATGAAAGGGACGGTGATGTTGTTGCAATAGAAGTGAGTTATTCCGGTTACAGAAACCCGGATTTGCTCCACCGATTTTGGATTTGAAAATATTGGATAAGACTTATAAAGGCCCGGCTTCCGGGCTTTTATATGCTCTGTATACCAATAAATAAATGATCGGCTGGTAACACCGCTCTAACCCTACACTGATCCATACTAATCCTATATTCATCCTGCTTTTTTTTGCGTTGTCCGGGCGGCGTCTTGTTGTGTATTTCCTGTCCCGTAAATTAGAAAAGCAGGAATTAAATTGTAACGCAAAAAATAAAAGGTTACAATTCGTCGCTGGTTAATACATTTAAAATAACAACTGACGACTGACAGTTTGTTCGACGGCAGTTGACAATTAACAATCCTCCGGCCAGGCCATTGGCCAAAAAGCGGGCAGGTTGAAACGCCTCGTTTTCCAACCTCGTGACATGTTCCTTCAGTAAAAGCATGATTTAAATTGCAACGCAGAGTATAGAACAGACACCTGTTTTAGGCCACTATCCAGACCTTGTGCTAATTATCAACACAAAACATATCAAGCACTTTTATTTACAGCAGTCTGTCGGGAGGTCCATAACCTTCGGATGCTTTTGTTCACTTATTGAATGATAACGTTCACATTTTT
The DNA here is from genome assembly GCA_036676685.1 of Chitinophagaceae bacterium. Taxonomy (GTDB): domain Bacteria; phylum Bacteroidota; class Bacteroidia; order Chitinophagales; family Chitinophagaceae; genus Ferruginibacter. Next base: position 6,126 of record JAKFCK010000055.1, read on the forward strand.
TGTGCTGTTGTCATTTTTCAACTGCAGCCGATAGTTCCCTGCCGCAATGCCCGGAGGTAATTTTATGGTTTTATTTACTGACTTACTTTCGATGGTAATTGTGTATTGGTATACTTTCAGGCCCTGTGCATTGAAAAGTTGAATATTATAAATCCCCGGAATGAATTCATTTAGCTGAACATTCAGCTGCCTGCCTGAAACAGGGTTAGGGTAAACACTAATTATTCCACCATTCTCTCCTTCGATAATTGTACCGGGCCAGGGAACATCCTGCACCGGCGCGAGGAACTGTACTGTTTTAGGCGCGGGGACTTTTTTCGGAAGGAACACAACATAAAAACGCTCAGGGCTTTTGCTCTTCGTTTCTGCATTGATGGAAAACGAGGCGAAACTACTATCGGTTAAAGCAACTAATGTCCTGGTGCCGAGGTATCTGTCTACCAGCCATGCCTGCAGGTTGGGTTCGCGAATATTTTCTGGTGCAAAACCTAACCTGTAGGTTTGCTGTGCCCGTAGGTTGTACATACTAAATTGAATGGTATCCTGTTCCTGTAAAGGTTCCCGGCCTTCTACGGCCAGCCACCTGTTGTGACTGAGTATTCCAAAATTATCCCCGGAGTTGTAAACTTTTGGGGCATCTTCTCCCAGGATGTAATTGCTGTACCGGCGGTTAAACGCCACTACATTCCCATCAGTTATGTTCCCGGCAGCATCGTAAAGGGTTGTACGAAAAAAAGCTGAAGTGCCAGCCGGGTTAGCAGGGGCGAAATTCACGAGTGTATGCACATCGCTTTTTATCGCTTCTGCAAAACTGATCGTACCTCCGGATGGAAGTGCCTGCACAAAAAATGCCTGTCCGCTCTGGATATTTTCAAACGGAATGGTATTGTTATAAATACTACTTCCGCCCGGTACCGGTTTATATAAATTGGTGGCTGAAATGGTTTGGTAGCCTCCTACCGCATTTGCACCGTATATACTAGGATCCCAAACCGAAACAGCTTTATAAATATTGTTCCAATAGGTTGTTGATCCAAACATAGTCACCAGGCTGATGGGAGAAGCATAAGGATTGCCAACAGACTGCCACTGATCCGGGCCTAAACTGTTTACCCCGGTGAACCCTGGCGGCGGTTGGGACGGTTGGTAAATAATGCCGGCTGTTCTTAATACTGTGGGAACGGCAGGCGGCTGGTACGTTGGTGTAACCACACTCGTCCGGTCACCCCGCACGAAAAGCATATAACCTTTTGCGTTATTGACCGGGGTGGTTTCCGTGTTTGAAATACCATCCCATAACCCGGTGCTGCTATTGAATGTTTTTAATGCAGGGTTGATAGTATATGAATCAATTCCATTGGCTACCACCGGGCCAGTGATCTGCGTACCATAACCGGAAATGCTGTTACTACCGCTCTCCTGCCAGGAATTTTTAATGGTTTGGCCCACTGTTGGAGTCGAAAGCAACTGCCAGCTCCTGGCGTGGCCGATACCTGTGTTTATGTAGCGTTCCACGATGAATCTGCCAGAGTTGTAAGTGATCGCGTTCATCGAAGGTATAATGCCAACATTTGCTGTGCGGGCGATCGAAGATTTGAGGGAAATATTCCTCGTGTTTAAATTCAGTTTTCCAGATGCGCCGAAGCTTAATGTTCCAGGTATGTCAAAGTCTTTATCGACGATCACATTTGCCCCGATTGAATTATTGATGTTCACATCCTCCAGGTTCATTGTGCCGGAACCAGAAATTGTTTGGTTGCTGTTGCCGGAAAAACGAAGCATACCCTGGTTGGTTGTGGCACCGTTGTTCGTAAGAATTCCGTTTACAACCAAATTACCTTTCAAATCAAAACCTGTTCCATGACCCCTCGTTCCCACAACTACGGTATTATCATAGGACTGATTGGTCAGTGTTGACCCCGAATTTATTTCGATGTTGCCGCCCACTTGCATTGGTGAGATATTCAGGTTATTATAGTATACGGAAACTGTTCCGGTGCCGGTCGTCCCAATATAAAGATTACCATAAACGTTCATTGTATTAGCCGAACCGATGAGGGCAGTAGTTGCGGCGTTCCAGCTATATGCTCCGGAAATAGATTCAAAATAAAGGTTTGGGTAATACATACCGCTGGTGACAGTTACAGGTGTAGTTCCTGCCCCTTCGTACCTGTATACCCAGTTTGAAGCT
>JAKFCK010000056.1:0-6554 GCA_036676685.1 Chitinophagaceae bacterium
CAGACTATTTATATTTTTTGTTTGTCAGCCTTTTAAAATTCAAACTCGTTTCTCCGAAATTGATCAGCAAGCCGATCTCCAACTTGTAAGCTTCAAGGTAATTGATAGCCTGGGCCAGGTGAACATCTTCAAGGTTTGTGACAGCTTTTAATTCAACTGAAATAATTCCCTCCACCAGGAAATCAACTCTCCTTGTTCCTATTTGTTCTGCCCTGTAAAAATGGACATTTCGTGTTCCCTGGTAAAGGCGATTTGTGCTATTCTCATTTCTATCTCAAGAGCCCTTTGGTAAATGACTTCCCGGAAGCCGTTACCCAGTGTTTTATGAACAACCATACCACATCCAATAATTTTGGAAGTAAGCGCTGAATATTTATATTGTTCGTCGATCATAATTAATCATTTTGATTACAAAATTCAACCTTCCCATTTCCTGAAAACCTATGCCTTTTTCTTGCGGAAATGATCATGTAGTCTGATAGACAATATACTTACACCGGCATGAATGTCTATGGGAAAAGACGCATTCAGGAGCTATAATAATTATCTGTTGCAATCTCGAAAGATTAGTTCAATAGTGGGGTAGGAAAAACCACTTTTTAAAAGGGGATTTTTCGTTGGAATGGTTGCCAATTTTTATGATTGCGGTTTACATTGTCGGAACTGTGATTTGTTTGATTATTTTGATTGGCATGATTTTGATGCCGATTTTGATCAATCAAAGAAATCTGTAAATCATAAGAATCACAGTCCAGACTATTTGTATTTTTTGTTGCATTATTTTGATCGGAATGATTTCAATGCACATTTTTATCAATCACTGAAATCTATTAATCATAAGAATCACAGTTCAGACTATTTCTATTTTTTTCTGATTATTTTGATTGGTATAATTACGCCCATTTCTATCAATCACAGAAATCTGTTAATCATAAGAATCACAGTTCAGACTATTTGTATTAACAAGTTATAAAGAAGTTTCGGTGGTGCGGACAGCAACAACCAAACAAAAAAAACCGATGCGAGCCAATGCTCAACCCTTCATCTTGCGATTATTATATGTTGTAATATACCTGGCCCGGGTAGCCTTATTATAATTGGGTTCATTTTTATAAGCTTCCAACAAATCCGGGAATTCTGCCAAATACCGTTTTACCCTGGCACTCGTAGCCATTAACGTAGGTTTAAAATAGTTGGTTTCGTCTCTCACTACCATCAGCGAAACAAAAGGAGGCAGAGCCGCGGAAGTAGCGGCCACCGTAGCTGCCACCACAAGGCCGGCACCCATGGGCAGGAATACGGGGTTCTCTACATAAAAAATATAAGGTTGAGGGCCATCGCACTGCAACTTAAAATAATGGTTCCTGAATAACTGGCCCACCATTACCCGGATATACACGTTTTCCCCGTCGGAAACACCCCAGATTTTTTTTGGCCGTCCACCTGTATAATCTACATCAGCTTCGGCCACTAAGGGGTTGTTTTTTGTGAGGCGTAATGGCTTAACCGAAAATGTAGCGGCTATCGAAGGAGAGTTGCCCAGGTACTCTTCATAGGTTTTATACACACCACGTTTGCGGGGCGTTATTTTATTTATGGCCACCACTTGTGTTGTACTGTCCTTATCATCCTCTTCTTCTTTATCAACATTGCCGGCCTGGCTGAAACTTGTAAGAGAGAGCATGAATAAGCAAAAAACAACGGGTACTGATTTCAGGTAGAACATGAGGTTAAGGGTTATTGAGGTTTAACAAACTTAGAAGCTTTAAAGATAGGCAAATTCACATCGGCAACACAGCGAGGGGGCTGTCAAATGAGGCAATGAGGCAATGAGGCAATGAGGCAATGGGTCAATGGGTCAATGGGTCAATGGGTCAATGGGTCAATGGGTCAATGGGTCAATGAGTCAATGAGTATATAAGTATAAAAGGTCTCTAATAGACCCAATGACCAATGACCATTAATCCCAGGCTCCCGGTTCAAACCATTTCGAGACGCTTTCCCCTTCTTCCCCCCGTGCCCCCTTGAAAAAATACCCGTTCGTTTCCGGATCATAACTATAGTCCGCCGCCCACTCCTGGAGATGCTCCACACTTAGTTCAATGGCATCCATCAAAAAATCAATTTCAGCATTGGTCATGGTGGGATGGAGGGATATACGGACCCAGCCGGGTTTAGCTGAGAGGTCGCCGGTAAGGATGGACCGGCGAATGGAACCGGACATTTTTTTATCCACCTGCAGCAGGTGATGACCGTAAGTACCCGCACAGGAGCAGCCGCCCCTGGCCTGTATACCAAAACGGTCGTTCAGCAACTTTACCACCAGGTTATAATGGCCACCCTCTACAATAAATGAGATCACCCCCAGTCTTTTTTGATTTTCACCTTCTAGTACCCGGGCATTCCCGATTGCTGCAAACCGGGTAAAAACAAGGGCCAACATTTCAGTTTCCCGCCCCAGGATATTGTCAGTACCCATCTGCTCCTTCAGCCGGATACACATCGCCGCTTTAATGCCTTGCAATATTGGCGGGGTACCGCCATCCTCCCGCTGTTCGATGCCGGGTATATATTCATAACCGCCCCAGGGGTTGCTGTACAGTATTGTGCCGCCACCCGGCTGATCCGGAACGCGGTTGTGATAGATCTTTTTATTAAAGATCAGAATACCCGGTGTACCCGGGCCGCCCAAAAACTTATGCGGTGAAAAATAAATCGCATCCAGCTCACTACCGGTGCCGGGTGGGTGCATATCGATATTGACATAAGGAGCTGAACAGGCAAAATCCACGAAACACAAACCGTCATAACCATGGATCATTTTTGCGATCGTAAAATAAGGTGTTTGAATGCCCGTCACATTTGAACAGGCAGTGATAGCAGCAATTTTAGTTTTCCTGTGCCGGAATTTTTCGAGTAGCAGCCCGAAGGCGTCAAGGTCTACATTCCCATTGGCTGCAGCGGGAATAATTTCCACCGTAGCAATGGTTTCCAGCCAGGAGATATGGTTGCTGTGGTGTTCCATATGCGTCACAAACACCACTGGTCTTAGATCCTCCCCCGGGGAGAGGATACCGGCAAAACATTCGTCTACGCCCGGGTCGGCATTTGGTTTCCCTTCCTTACCCGCCAGGCTTCTAAACTGCCCCGGTAACCGCATACCGAGGATACGCTGCAGTTTATTCACTGCCGCCGTTGTGCCGCTTCCGCAAAAGATCAGTACATCATCACCATTTGCGTGCACGTGTTCCTTAATGATGCACTTCGCCTGTTCATAAGCTTTAGACATCCGTGTTCCCGTGATCGTCGCTTCTGTATGCGTATTCCCCAGGAAAGGCATAATTGTTTCCTGTAGAAATTCTTCGATGGGCCGGTATGCCCGGCCGCTTGCCGTCCAGTCTGCGTACAGGATCTCTTTTGTGCCGAAGGGAGAAATAAAAGTCTGTTGGTAACCAATTGTATTTGCCCGGAACGCTGCAAAGGCATCTTCCAGCGAGGGCACATCGCGCCCGCCGTCCCCCGGTGACATCCCGGTCGGCCCCGGTAATCCGCGTTCCTGGAATTTAAATTGCATGGTCACTGCATGATAAAGATGAGGTCGAGATTGGTGCTTGTATAGTTTACCGCACCGGCGTTCTCAAAAAGATCATGCGGCTTTTTCTTTAGTTCGTCATTGAACATCCAGGCTGTAAAAAATATCGAACCGATAAACAGGAGCACAACCAACAGTTGTACACCGGATGTTTTCTGGATATCATGTTTTACCCGCTTATCGCAGGTTTCGCCGGGACAGTGGACCGCCTTCTCTCTGAAAAAAAGCGGGTAAAATTTACAGCCAAGGCAAATGCCGAATGCCGATTCAAAAAAGAGGAAGACCAGGCAGATAAAACAGCTTATGCCCGAGATCGGGCTGTAGGAATTCACCAGCACCATCAGGACAAACATGCCTGCGGCCAGCACAATCCCGATGATCCATGCAAATTTTTTCTGCGCTGCCCCCACGTATTCCGGCACCTGGTTACGAACGATCAACCGGCCAATGACAAGGCTGGGCGCAAACCTGGGGTTGATAAAAACCCGGATGATGAAGTCGGCCAGGAAAAATGTAATGACATATTTAAGCGGCAGAAAATTGCCTTTAAAAATGATCAGCATCAAGGGGATGAAGGTGGCTAAAAAAAGTATACCAGCTGCTGCCCTGATCTCCCGCTCATTTAAAACAGGAACGGTATACCCATCTACTTTTTCTCCAAATTGAATAGTTTTGTTCATGGTGGTAATTTTTATTGAAGTGTACTTCGCAACAAGATTATTCCATAACCGCCATATGAAAAACGACTTGTCAATAAACAACCCGTTTTGGTAAACAAACGACGGGTTGTGGTGGGGGAAATTGTGCGATATTTACTTTTTGAAGTGAATGGTGAATAGTGAATAGTGAAATCCTCGCAGCTTCGAAGTGGCTCGGGTATAGACTTTGGTAAAGCGAATAGTATTCTGCCTTTCACGATTCACTATTGACCATTGACCATTAGTGAATAGGGAATAGGGAATAGGGAAAGCTTCGCAGCTTGTTCTTGCATTTCGTGTATAGGTTTTGGGAAGGCGAATAACCTTCTGCCTTTCACCATTCACCTATTCACCCTTCACCTTTATAAGAACGCACCCACAAATCACAACGCATCCTTTCATGATCAAACGCTTCAAAACTTCCTGGCTCCTCTTCTACCTCCTCCTGGCAGGTATCTACGTCCTGCTTTTCGTATGGCATGAAACGGCAAGTTTTAAGGTAAGTTTAGGCCAGGCAGTTCTGAACAACGTTTGGCGCGGCATTTATATGGTGGTTGTCAACTTCGTGTTTTTTGAATTCGTGGTGCCATTTGTGTTGCGGAAAAAACGATTTTTTATTTATAATATCCTGTGGGGTATTTTGTTACTTTTTGCTTTTATGCTCGCCTGGTCTTTTGGCCTGTATAGCTGGAGAGCAGTGGGCGTGGCCCTGAACATTTACCTGCCCCTTGGAGATGCAAATGCAAAAAATTCGATCCTGAGTTCCCAGATGGCTTTTAGTATGGGAGCGCTTTTCTTTTTCGGCATCTGCCGGCATATCTATAAGTATGTACAACTGCAGCGCGCAACACAGGCCTTGCTTATTGAGAAACAGGCGGCAGAGCTCAACTACCTGCGGGCGCAGACCAATCCCCATTTTTTATTCAATACGCTGAATAATATTTATTCCCTTGCCAGGGATAAAAGTGACCTTGCAGCAGAATCTATTCTCCGGTTGTCGAAAATATTACGGTTTATGCTGTATGAAACAAATGGCGAATACCTGGGTATCGGCCAGGAAATAAAGATCATTGATGATTATATTGAGCTGGAAAAACTGCGGTACGATGAAACCCTGCAGGTCCGTTTTCACCAGGACATTGAAGAGATGAAGCAGGCTATTCCACCCCTCCTGTTGATGCCGCTTGTGGAGAATGCTTTTAAACACGGTGTGTCCGAAACAAGGGGCCGGCCCTTTGTTGATATTTCTCTTGCCGTCAATAACAGGCAGTTGGTTTTTGTGGTAAAAAATTCCAGCGAAACCACGCCGGGGGAAGGGAAGGTGAAAGAAAATATCGGTTTGTCTAATTTGCGAAGGCAACTGGAACTCCTGTATAAAGACTGGAATCTTTCCGTGGAGCAGGCAGCCGCTGTATTTACCGCCACATTAAAAATTAACCTGGCAAGCCATGTCTAAGATCAGCTGCATCATCATTGAAGACGAACCTTTGGCGGCAAAGCTGTTATCCGGTTATATCCTGGAAGTACCCTTCCTGGAGCTCCGGGCCAGTTTCAAAGATGCCATCCTCGCCTCGGAATGGCTCCGGGACAATCAAACGGATCTTATTTTTTTAGACATCCACCTGCCGAAACTAAAGGGCATTGCTTTTTTAAAAACACTTGCGCATCCTCCTGCAGTGATCATTACCACCGCCTATCACCAGTATGCCGTAGAAGGATTTGACCTGAACGTAACGGACTACCTGCTGAAGCCATTTGAATTCGAACGGTTTTTAACGGCGGTTAACAAAGTGAAAGCAGCGACACCCGAAAGCAGGCCGCAACCCAGTATCCAGGAATCAAAAGATTTTATATTCCTGAACGTGCAGAAAAAAAAGCTGAAGATCTTATTCTCCGATATCGTCTACATAGAAAGTCAGCGGGAATATATCCGGATAGTCACCACTAAGGGCAGTTACATTTCTAAAATGGGCACTGCGGAAATTGAAGCGCTTTTACCCGCCCGGGCTTTCAAACGTGTACACCGGTCTTTTATCATTTCCCTGGCTAAGATCGATTCGTATACCGCTGACTCGGTGGAAGTGAACGGGGTTTCCATTCCTGTGGGACGTGCTTACCGGGATGTGATGGATGAGTTGTGAGAAGGAAACGAAAACCCCCAAACCCCCTAAAGGGGGCGTAGAACCCCCGAACCCCCTAAAAGGGTTGAAAAGTTGAATTGTTGAAAGGTTGAACGGTTCGACGGAATTTCTGCAACGGGCAAT
>JAKFCK010000057.1:0-4517 GCA_036676685.1 Chitinophagaceae bacterium
CAAAAAAACAAATGAATTATATGCCCAGGTTTTTGCAGATGTATACGGCCTTAAAGTAATGGGCTTCCGTTATTTTAATATTTTTGGCCCCCGGCAGGATCCCGATGGGCCTTATGCTGCAGTAATCCCATTATTTGTAAAAGGTATACTGAACCGCACGCCTGTTTATATTAATGGTGACGGGGATCAAACAAGGGATTTCACTTTTGTAGATAATGCAGTGCAGGTAAATGTAAAAGGGATGCTTACCGATGACGCAAAGGCCTTAAAGCAGGTATACAACGTCGCAGTAGGAGAACGGTTTTCTGTAAATGATCTGTATAATGCCTGTAAGGAACAGTTGGGAAGTGACTGGGCCGCCACGTACCGGGAACCGAGAGCCGGGGATATCCGCGATTCACTCGCTGATATTTCATTAGCGAAAAACCTGCTCGGCTATCAACCAACCAAACGATTTGAAGATGGCCTCACGGAAACGATTCAATTCTTTAAAAATTTATATTCAACTGCATAATTGATAATGGTACAAACGGTCCTCAAACAATTTTGACCGGAACATTATCAATTCAATTCAACCATTAACAATTACTCAAAATGCCGTTTATTAAAACTGATATCCCTGATCTTCTCATCTTTGAGCCAAAAGTGTTTGAAGACAGTCGCGGGTATTTTTTTGAGAGTTATAACAAAAATGTTTGTAACAGTGAAGGGGTGCATATAGATTTTGTGCAGGACAACCAGGCAAAATCATCCTATGGAGTTATTCGTGGGCTGCATTACCAGCTAGATCCCTATGCTCAAACAAAATTCATCCGGGTACTTAGCGGGACTATCCTGGATGTAGTCGTTGACCTGAGAAAGGGTTCACCAACATTTGGGAGATCTTTGAGTATCGAACTTTCAGCCGAAAACCGCTTACAGCTTTTAGTACCCCAGGGTTTTGCCCACGGTTATGCGGTAGTAAGCCCCACTAGTGAGGTGTTGTATAAATGCGACCAGTTTTACAACAAAGAAGCGGAGGGTGGGATTGCCTGGAATGATCCCACGTTAGCTATTGATTGGACAATACCGGAGAGCCAACAGATCATTTCCGAGAAAGATCTGCATCATCCTTCTTTTGAAAACTGCCTGAATAACTTTGTTTATAGGCCATTATAAACCGCTCTTTTTTGAATAAAACGAAAAATATTTTAGTCACCGGTGCCAATGGACAATTGGGTATGGAGTTCCGTGACCTGGAAAAACATTTTCCGGATTTTCATTTTTTGTTTGTTTCAAAGGAGGAATTATCGATTGAAAATTTTGATGAAGTAAAAAAATATTTTGCTGCAAATAATATTGGTTATTGTATCAATTGCGCGGCTTACACAGCAGTTGATAAAGCAGAATCTGAAAAAGAAATTGCGCTGGCTATCAATGCCACAGCTGTTGGTTACCTGGCAACAGTTTGTGCAGTGAATAACAGTTGGTTCATCCACTTTTCTACAGACTATGTTTTTAATGGGAGAGGGCTGAAGCCTTATAAAGAATCAGATGCAACCGACCCGGTAAATTTTTATGGACTCACCAAATTGCAGGGAGAGCAGTTGGCCCTAAAAAACAACCCGGCAGCGCTTATTATCCGGACTTCCTGGGTATACAGCCGCTATAGGAAAAACTTCGTAAAAACCATGTTACGGCTTTTTGCAGAAAAAGAGCAAATATCGGTGGTAGCCGACCAGGTGGGATGCCCGACCTATGCTGCCGACCTTGCAGCTGCCGTAATGGAGATCATCTCCAAAGGAGCACTTCATCCCGGCATTTACCATTTTGCTAACCAGGGAATTACCAGTTGGCACGAATTCGCCACGGCTATTAAAGAACTTACAGGCAGTAGCTGTATCGTGAATGCGATCAGCAGCAGCGAATATCCCACACCGGCTGCCCGGCCTTCTTACTCTGCTTTTGATACGGCCCGGATACAGTCAATATATGGGTTGCACATCAGGCCGTGGAGAGAAAGTTTAGCGGTGATGCTAAAGGCTCCATAACATTTATACATACCCGCCTAACCTACCTTATTTGTATTTAAGAGGAATCTCGTCACAGTCAACTTTTTTCAACTCCTGTCCGTTTTTAAAACTAACTGCGCCCGGATCACTGAAATAACTGGAATCTGATCGTACATGCATCTCGCCGGTACCCCGCAACAGCAGGTCACCCTCCTCTTTGAACCAAACTTCCATAACGCTGTGCATACCTTCAGATTCGAAGCTATACCAGAGCTTCATAATATCATTTTCCGTTTTTCCTTCCACCGTTCCTGAACTACCGTCTTTTTGGTAATTATCGAAAGTGAGTTTCCCGGAAACGCGGGGACCTGTTTGACTGAATGCCGCCACAAAAGTGTCCCGCTGCATAATTTGCCAATAACATGTTGCCTTGCCACCAAGCGAATGGCCTGGTAAATTACCAACTTCTTTTTCCGCATGGATGATCCCGTCGCTATCCTGCCGGCTGCTTTGCTTTTCGGTGCTGTTTGCGCTATCGTTGCAGGATAGGAGAATAAGGGGAATAAATAAAAAAATTCTCATTTGTTTTTTAGTATTTGTTCATAAATTATTATGCCATGATTACCTGCATAAAAAAACACCCGGCTTTTTGCCGGGTGTTTTTTTATTTCTATTGCTTTAGTTGGAGGCAGTTTTTTCCATTTTAGACACCTCCCAGGAATACTGTGAACCTTCTTTTTCCGCTTCTACATTTATAAAGCTCTCGGCAATATCTGTTAGCAGGTAATCAGTTTCTTCCTCCTCCATAAGGGTGGTATCTAAAACGTCTGATACGTCATCCAGGTCCATCGTGAGAGCGAGTTGGACGAGGCCTCCATAAGTAGCAATTTCATAGTGTTCAACTTTTTGAGCCGCTATGATAAGTGCTGCATCACGGGTCATCGAACTTTCTTTTGTCTCGCTGATAATCTCTTCCGCTTCCTTTATCAAACCGTCCATGGCTTCACATTTTTTCCCCTCCGGCTTTTTGCCAAGCATGCTAAAAACCTTTTCTAATCGCTTCACATGTTTCTGTGTTTGGTGAAGGTGGTCATTAAAGGCTTCTTTTAATTCTTCTGAAGTAGCTGCTTCTTCCATTTTAGGAAGAGCTTTTATCAACTGTTGTTCTGCGTAATAGATATCCTTAAGTTGGTCTGTAAAAAATTTTTCCAGCAGGGAGTCTTTTTTTTCCTTTCCGGCTTCAGTTTTTCCGGTTGTTTTTGCCCCGGTTGTTGCCTGTTCATCCTTGCCATTTGCTTCTTTTTTGCTTTCCAACGTTGCGGACGCATTTTCTGTTTGTTTCATATCAAATATTTTAAATGGTTCTTTTGAACTTGAAATCTGCAAAAATAGTATCAGCAGTAAAATTCTATTCTACTGCTGATACGCTCAATCTTTATTTTTACCCAGCCAGCAGGTTTTACCTGCTACTACTTCTTCGCTGGGAAGAAGAGCCTGAAGATCTGCTGCTACCGCGTCCACTGACTGAACTATTGCCGCTTCTTCCGCTGCTATTTCCTCCGTGCGAAGCCCGACCACCTTTTGCTGAAATCCTGCTTCTTGTTTCCGGATCCATGGAGGCAAACCCGCGGCCCGAGGTTGAACTGCTGCGCCCTGTACCGGAGCCTGAACGGGATGTGGAACTTCTTCCTGAACTTTCGCTGGTTCCCCTGCCCGTGCCTGTTGATCTGCCCTGGGAAGATCCGGAGCGGGAAGTAGAAGAGCCCCTGCCGGATGAGGACATACCATCACCAGATCTGCCGGAATTACTCCGTCCGCCTGTACTTCTGCCTGAACTACCGGAGCCTTGTGTTGATGACCGTCTCATACCGGAATCCTGGCTTCCGCTCCAGTCGTCGTAACCCTCAGCACCCCGGGAACGGGAACCACGCATACCCTGGCCCGAGCTTCTGTCCCGGTCATCATAATCCCCGGAACGTGCAGCCGATGAACCCCTCATGCCGGAACCTGAACCTCTTCCCCAGTCGTCGTAACCGCGGCTGCCCTGGTCACCTTGTGATGCTCTTCCTCCCATACTGGAAATTCTTCTACGCTGTTCGGGATCCATGGAAGCAAAACCACGTCCGCCACTACCGCTACGGCCCCGGTTTCCCGAACGGTTCATGCCCTGGCGCTGGGAGTCCGTCCCTGACATACTGCCAAATCCTCTTCTTCCACTGCGGGAGGAACGCCCATAGGCCTGGCCCTGGCGTTCATAATCATAATCGTTGTTGTCTTCATAATCATCCTCCTCGTAATCATCATAACTGCTTTCGGCCTCGTCTTCTTCATCGTAATCATCTTCAAATTCATCTCCTTCATCATAGTAACTTTCTACATCGTAATCATCTTCCTCGTCATAGTCGTCCTGTTCGTCATAATCATCTTCATACACGTCTTCGCTAAACCTTCCGGAATCCCGGTTGGAACCCTGTAAATTTCTATTGTAGCTCCCATTTCCATAGGGGCTTGAAGCAGAACTTTGTC
>JAKFCK010000058.1:0-17286 GCA_036676685.1 Chitinophagaceae bacterium
TGGTGCATGTGCTGGCTTGCTTTATTCAAGCTGCATCGGCGGAAATACATTTAACGTAACGGGCCTCACGGCAGGGCAAACCTATTACGTGAGGGTCTGGACCACCACCGCAACAATTGGACTCTCTGCGAGCTTTACCATATGCGTGGGCACTCCGCCACCTCCACCGGTAAATGACAATTGTAGTGGTGCTGTAATGTTAACGGTAAATCCTACTATCACATGCACTGCCTCTACAACCGGCACAACAATTTCCGCAACTGCTTCCACTGCTCCCGCGCCCACCTGTGCGGCCGCGGGTGTGAATGATGACGTGTGGTATTCTTTTGTTGCAACAGGCCCTAATCATGTAGTTACTCTTACGAATATAACAGGTACCGTGACCGATATGGCGATGGCTTTGTACAGCGGAACATGCGCCAGTCCAACGTATGTGAATTGTGCCGATCCGAACCTGATGATATTAAGCGGGCTAACCCCTGGCCAAACTTATTTTGTTAGGGTATGGACGGCCACAGCAGTCGTTGGCAGTAATGCCAGCTTCACTATTTGCGTCGCGGTACCGCCACCACCCCCTGTGAATGATGATCCTTGTAATGCGATCACATTAACGGTGGCTGAAGACGGCACTTGTAACTACCAGACTTTTAGTAACGCCTGGTCTACCAATACTACGGGAGTGACCGCGCCGGGTTGTGCAAATTACCAGGGCGGCGACGTTTGGTTTAAGGCAGTAGTGCCATGCAGCGGATCTCTTATACTTGATACACAAACAGGCGTGGTACTCGACGGTGGTATGTCGGTTTATACCGGTACGTGCAACGGCCTTACATTGCTTGCATGTGACGATGATGGCAGTGCAAATGGTGCGATGTCCAGGATTTCGAGAACTGGCCTGGTTCCCGGCAGCACAGTTTTTATAAGGGTTTGGGAATATGGCAATGATAATAATGGTACATTCGGAATTTGCGCACAGATACCGCCATCGACGACGGGGCCGGGCGGCGTTTGTAGTACCGCCCAGTCTTTCTGCACGAGCACCACACCTACCACGGTTCCTAATACAACCGGCCAGCCAAGTTTGGGGGGTGGGGGCATATTTGGATGCCTGGCAACCATACCCAATCCTACTTACTATTATTTACAGATTCAGAATTCCGGAAATATTTCTATTACTATCACGCAAAGAAATAATGCCGGTACACCAGTAGACGTCGACTTTATCGTATGGGGACCTTTTACCAGTTTAACTGATGCCTGCACGAATATTTCCACCACCAACGATGTTGATTGCAGTTATTCAATATCCGGCACAGAGGTGGCAGATATCCCTAATGCAGTAGCAGGACAATTTTACCTGTTCCTGGTGACCAATTTTAGTGACCAGGCAGGTACCATCACTTACCAGCAGACAGGTGGTACGGGTTCAAGTAACTGCGGTATTGTTTGCAGTCTTGCAGCGGCGAATCCGGGGCCAGTTTGTTCGGGTGCATCTTTCAACCTCACTGCCAGCACGGTACCTAATGCTACCTACCAATGGTCAGGTCCTAACTGCTTTACGTCTACCCAACAAAACCCCACCGGCGTTACCGCACCTCAAATGCCGGGACAATATGTATATACAGTAACAGCAACCGGTGCAGCCGGAGTTGTTTGCAGTGATACCACCATTCTAACCGTAAGTCCACGCCCAAGCCTGGGTGCAGATTCTACGATTAAAATATGCGCCGGCACAACTAAAGATCTTACTACTATTTATACCACTTCCGGACTCACCACAAGTTGGACAATAGGCGGGGCGGCTGTGCCAAATCCTACGTCAGTTTCCGTGAGCGGTCTTTACCGGTTGATTGCTACCAATACCCAGGGTTGCGTAGATACGGCTTTTGTGGACCTGGTCGTAAGCACAGTAGATGGTAGCGTAATATCTGTCAACGCAAATTGTACAACGAACGGCACGATTACCATCACTAACCCAACCGGTATATTGCCCTATTCTTATAGTATCAGTACTGCTCCCACGGTTTTTCAAACGGGGACAACCTTTTCTGCCTTAAATGGCAGCTACACGATCATCATAAAGGATTCCCTGGGTTGCACGGTTTCCAAACCAGTTACCGTCGGTCTTACGAACAATCTCGCCATCACGGGCAGGACAGACACCACGATCTGTAATGGTAGTTCCGCCACGTTAGCCACGACGGGGAATGCAACGGCCTATAGCTGGTCACCATCTACCGGGCTTAACAATCCGAATATTGCCAGCCCGGTTGCATCTCCGACAACAACAACAGCCTATACCGTTACTGCAACGCTTGGCCAGTGTACAACTACGGATGTGGTGACTATCACGGTGGAGCAGGCGATCCAGCTCTATGCAGGCGCCGACGTGGTGTTGGTAAGTGGAGAGAAAGCACAGCTAAATGCGAGTGCCGTTGGTGGTACAATCACCAGTATTTTATGGACACCCGCGACGGGCCTGAATGCCAGCAACATCCTGAATCCTGAAGCCGGTCCTTTAACAACAACGCTATATACACTCACCGTAACCAATGCAAGAGGTTGCACCGCCTCAGATGATTTACTGATCACGGTAGTGCCTTATTGTATCAAGGTGAAAAATGCGTTTACGCCTAATGGTGACGGGCAGAACGACCTGTGGCAGATCTATGATGACTATGCATGTTTAAAAAATGTAAGCCTGCATGTATTTAACAGGTACGGTAATAAAGTTTTTGAATCAAGAGATTATCGCAATAACTGGGATGGAACCTATGGAGGCAAACCAGTACCGGATGCAACCTATTATGCCGTCATCAATTTCACTCTTATCACCGGAAAAGTGGTAACGATGAGGACTGATTTAACCATCTTAAGATAGGAAAAACCACTTCATTTTATTTTTTGACGCCCCTGTATTTACAGGGGCGTTTTTTATTGTTATCTTTATAAGGAACCCTTAACGAATGAATATCGAAGAGATACGGCAATATATTTTGCTTAAGGAAGATGTAACGGAGAGTTTTCCTTTTGGAGAAGAAACGCTCGTATTTAAAACAGGTAACAAGATATTTTTACTGATGGGGCTTGATCAATCTCCTTTAAGTTTTAATGTAAAGTGTGATCCCGAAGCTGCTATTGTGTTGAGGGAAGAATATCCCGGCAATGTATTGCCGGGTTACCACATGAATAAAAAACATTGGAATACGATCGTCGTTAACGGATTAAAAAACAATTTTATTAAACAGGCGATTGACGAAAGCTATAGGCTTGTAGCCAAAAAGAAAAAATAATATCCATAACCGATGAAAAGTAACACAGTCACTATTTTCCTCATCATCCTTGTTGCGGTCGCCTTTTATTTTTTAGGCAGAACAAATGGAGCAGGAAAAACAAAAACATCGGTGGTGCAGAATGTTGCACTCGTAAAAGAAATTGCGCAGCTTGCTTCATTACAGGTAAATGGCGTAGCTAATGTAAAGATGAGTAACCGGGATAGCGGGGATGGTGTATGGAATAAATTTAAAAACTTTTTTACTGAAAATACCTTGCAGGTTTCGCTTCCCTACGAAGCTAAATATGGGGTAGACCTAAGTACACATAAAGTGAGTATAGATACAAAATCAGGAGTGGCCACTATATACCTGCCGCCTGTTAAACTGATGAGTATGCAATTGAGGATAGACAAACTGGAGAGTATGAACCAGACCGGGTTATTAAATACAACCAGCATCGGGGACTTTGTAAAAGCACAAAAGCAACTGTATGCCACCGTATCGTCCACGCTTGATAATAACAATGAATTTTTAAAACTCTCCGAGGAGAATATCACCCATACGCTTGAAAAATATTATTCACCTCTCGGCTACAAAGTGAAATGTGTTTTTGCCGGCGGCGGCGCTCAAACCTTGAAATAATTAAAATTTTTAATCCACTTTATACACCCTAAAAAATGAAAACATGCAACAGGAAGAAAAATTTTCAGAAGACACAACAGAAAACCTGCGTATCGAAAATGAACTGCTTCGCTTAAAACTAAAGGCGCAATATGGGGATGCATTTCATATGGAGACCAATGACAGTCTCCCGCCGGAAGTAGAAAACCAATTTCTCAGGAATATAATTGCTTTCGAAGAAACCAACCAGGATCCCGAAACGACAACGGTTTATGAGCTGCTGGGAAAACCATCATACCGGTCAGCAGGAGAATTGACTGCAGCTGAGATCAGCGGCGAATTAAACAGGGTTATCGCACTCCTTGAAGAGAACAATATGAACCTGGGTTTTTGTAATGGTCCCTATCCCGATGAGGAGATCTACAGGTTCATCACAGAAGAGTTATTTGCCCATGTAACAAGCATGGTCCCCATAGAAGGCATGTCGTTGAATTTTATTTATGAAGAATTTCATCCCAACAATAAAGCCGATATAGAAAGAAATACACATGAATTTTTTAAACATTGGATCAGCCGGAGTTTTGACGAATTTTCCAGTGAATTGGATTATAATTTTATCTCCCCGGGGGGAAAACAAATGAACCGGGAAGAACTCTATAAAAAAATGAATAATTTTTTTGAGTGTTTTCAACGGTTTGAAAATGATGGTTATAATATTGATGTAATCGATGTAGCAGAACAGGCAGATGGAACCGCGATGGGGTTTTCTGAAGGCATGTATAAATATGATGCAATTATGGAGAATGGAGAGGTACAACACTATGAAGCGCCGTATAAAT
Source organism: Chitinophagaceae bacterium (assembly GCA_036676685.1). Classification (GTDB taxonomy): domain Bacteria; phylum Bacteroidota; class Bacteroidia; order Chitinophagales; family Chitinophagaceae; genus Ferruginibacter. The sequence goes on from JAKFCK010000058.1 coordinate 4,736, forward strand.
TGTATATGCGCAGGGAAGACAACTGCTGGAGTATTTTTTACTTCATCATGCCTGGGTTTGCCTGGGATATATGAAAAAACTTTAGCGCCCTTTTGCAAAATGCAGAAGCGGCAATGTAACAGGCATGCCGCTTCTTAATATCATTCGTAACAAACTATTTTTTAAAACTTGCGCTTACCACCAGGTCTTTGCTGCCTGGTGAATAATGGTAAAAACCTTCGCCTGTTTTTACCCCTAGCTTTTCTGCCATCACCATATTTACAAGGAGCGGGCAGGGCGCATATTTCGGGTTACCAAAACCGTCATGCAAAACTTTTAATATACTGAGGCAGACATCCAGCCCAATAAAATCTGCGAGTTGCAGCGGGCCCATCGGGTGTGCCATGCCCAATTTCATTACGGTGTCTATCTCCTCTACCCCGGCCACGCTTTCATACAAGCTGTAGATGGCTTCGTTTATCATTGGCATCAGGATCCTGTTGGCGATGAAGCCCGGGTAATCATTTACGGTGCAGGGGACTTTGCCCAACGTTTTGCTTAACTCCACCACAGTATTAGTTACTTCCGGCAGCGTAGCATATCCATTGATGATCTCCACCAGTTTCATCACAGGTACCGGGTTCATAAAGTGCATCCCAATAACATATCCCGGCCTTTTAGTGATAGCCGCAATTTTAGTGATGGAGATAGAAGAAGTGTTGGTAGTTAAAATACAGCCCGCCGGGGCGTAAGTATCTACCTGTTTAAAAATCTCCAGTTTCAGGTCAACGTTCTCTGTAGCAGCTTCCACAACAATACCTGCATCTTTTACACCTTCCGACACGGTCCCCACCAGTTGAATATTTTTTAATGTCGCCGCTTTTTGTTCTTCGGTGATAGTGTTTTTGCCCACCTGCCTGTCCAGGTTTTTTGTTATCGTGGCCAGGGCCCGCTGTAGTTGCGAAGGATTAACGTCGACCAGGTTGACCGTAAAGCCATTCTGTGCAAATACATGGGCGATCCCATTGCCCATGGTGCCCGCGCCGATTACGCTTATGCCCCCCCCGCCCCCTAAAGGGGAGGCCTGGACTTTATTAATCTCTGAAGGGTTATTCATCTGTTGTAAGTTTATAATTGATTTTTAAGAGTTGGGGACCGAAAGACATTTCATCTGCTACCGACTTCCCGGGTTCCCCCTTCAGGGGGCGGAGGGGGCTCCTATTTAAACGCATTCAGCCCCGTCACATCCATTCCCGTTATTAACAAATGTATATCATGTGTACCTTCATAAGTGATCACACTTTCCAGGTTCATCATATGGCGCATTACAGGGTATTCGCCGGTAATACCCATGCCTCCCAGCATCTGGCGTGCATCGCGGCAAATATTTGTTGCCACTTCACAGGCATTGCGTTTAGCCATGCTCACTTGTTGGGGCGTAACTTTTCCTTCATTCATTAATACCCCGAGCCTCCAGTTAAGTAATTGTGCTTTGGTAATTTCTGTTACCATTTCTGCCAGCTTTTTTTGCTGCAGCTGGAAACCTCCGATGGGTCTCCCGAATTGAATTCTTTCTTTACTGTATTGTAAGGCGGTGTCATAACAATCCATAGCAGCGCCGATAGCGCCCCAGGCTATACCGTATCTGGCCTTTGTTAAACAGCCCAACGGCCCTTTCAAACCTTTCACATTGGGAAAAATGTTTTCTTTCGGAACTTTTACATTGTCAAACACGAGTTCACCAGTGGCACTGGCCCTCAGGCTCCACTTACCATGGGTCGTTGGTGTACTAAATCCTTCCATACCTCTTTCAACGATCACGCCCTGGATTTCATCCTGTTCATTTTTTGCCCACACTACTGCCACCTGGCTAAAAGGCGCATTACTGATCCACATTTTGGCTCCGTTTAAAATCACGTGGTCACCGGAATCTTTGATATTAGTGAGCATGCTGCTGGGGTCGCTGCCATGATCCGGTTCTGTTAAACCAAAACAGCCCAGCCATTCCCCGCTGGCTAATTTTGGTAAAAATTTGTTACGTTGTTCTTCGCTTCCATATTGATAGATGGGAAACATCACCAGGCTGCCCTGCACGCTCGCGGTGCTGCGTACACCACTGTCGCCACGCTCCAGTTCCTGCATCATCAGGCCATAAGAAATATAATCCAGTCCCCCGCCACCATACTGCTCAGGGATAGTAGGGCCGAAACAGCCGAGGTCGCCTAACTGTTTTACGATCTGTTGTGGAAATTCTGCACGCTGCGCGTAATCTTCAATGATAGGAGAGATCTCCTTTTTCACATAATTGCGCACACTCTCCCTGATGAGTTTATGCTCTTCCGTCAATAATTCATCTAAGTTGAAATAATCAGGCGATTGAAAATTGTCTGTTTTTGCAGCCATATAATTATTTGTAGGTTAATTTGTTTGTTTTAAAGAACCGGCAATGGTAAAGATCTTCAGCATCGTTCCCGCCCGGGCGGGGTTGACATTCAATTGGTGTGCATTTTCAGCTTTAATTATATCGTAGAATGGCAGCGCTGCAAATATAAAGCTTCTGGCATTTATGTTTAAATGTTGTTCAAACCAACTGTTTCCTTCCAATTAAAGAACACCTCGTCGCATAGCCCGGTATCATTGCATGGATCCCTTTACCGGTCAGTCTTTAGGAAACAAGGGAGTTGTAGAAAAATATCCTGCCTATTTAAACGTTAAAGAGAACAACCAGTCTATCCATCAAACAACTGCATGAAATATTTTATCCTGATGCTGATCCTGGCCCAGGTGGCCTGCAAAAAAAGCGGTGATGTTCCCGCCACACCGCCAGTACCCGAAGCCTATTATTATCCACCACTCACAGGTGAAATATGGGAGACAAAAACTGCCGCTTCGCTCGGATGGAGTGAGACTAAGCTGCAGGAAGCCTTTGATTATGCAGGCACCAAAAGTACTTTCGGGTTGATCATTTTGCACAAGGGGAAGATCGTGAAGGAGCAGTACTGGAACGGCTGGCACAAATACAGCAGGTACTATATTGCCAGTGCCGGTAAAAGCGTGGTGGCTTTTTTAGCGGGTATTGCACAGCAGGATGGCATCATAAATATCAACAACAGAACCTCGCAATACCTCGGCACAGGATGGTCCTCCCTTCCGCTTGCCAAAGAGAACCTAATCACCGTAAAACATCAACTGAGTATGAGCACCGGCCTTGATGATGGGGTGCCCGACCAGGATTGCACAACGCCCGCATGTCTTATTTACAAGGCGGATGCGGGCACAAGATGGTCCTATCACAATGCGCCTTATCATTTACTGCAAACCGTATTGGCCAATGCAAGTGGCAAAACATTCAATTTATACAGCAGGGAAAAATTGTTTGATAAAATTGGAATGCCCAATGCGTTCTGGCTGAATTATATTATGTATTGCACCACCAGGGAAGCAGCCAGGTTTGGCTTATTAGTATCGGGTAAAGGGAAATGGAATGGTACGCCTGTTCTAAATGATGAAACTTATATTAAGGCCATGACGACGAGTTCTCAAACATACAATTTAAGTTACGGGTATTTGTGGTGGTTAAACGGGAAAGCTTCTTCAATGGTCCCCGGCAGCCAGGTAGTATTTCCAACTTCGCTTGCACCAAACGCTCCGGCAGACATGTACATGGCTTTAGGGAAAGATGATAAAAAAATATATGTGGTACCGAGCCTTGATGTTGTTGTCGTAAGGCTTGGGGATGACGCCGGTAGTGCTGCATTGGGGCCAGGCAGTTTTGATAACGAATTATGGACGAGGTTAAAGGCAGCGATAAATTATTAGGCTATCCTGTTTTTTTTTCAAGCAGTTTCCTGCGAAGTTTCTTTTTTATTTAAATTTAGGCATGCGATACACCTACCTTTCTTTAGGCGACAGTTACACAATAGGGGAGCAGGTGATGCTTGCGGAAAATTTTGCTTATCAAACTGTGCAGCTGTTGCGAAAAACCATTGCCAGGGAAGAAAGCCACGGACCTGCTCCTGGCTTGCCATTTGCCGCCCCGGAAATAATAGCCAAAACCGGCTGGACAACTGATGAATTAGATGCCGCCATACAACAAACTGTATTCCTGAAACAGTATGACGTAGTGAGTTTACTCATAGGGGTAAACAACCAATACAGGGGCAGGGCTATTAAAGAATTTGAGAACGGGTTTACGGCAATCCTGCAGAAAGCAATAGAGTTAGCCGGCGGAAATCCTCATAGAGTTTTTGTGCTTAGCATTCCCGACTGGGGGATAACGCCATTTGCGGCGGATAAGGATAGTGAAAAGATAGCAGGTGAAATTGATGCTTACAATGAAGTATGTAAAGCTGTTTCGTCTGAATTTAATTGTACCTACCTCGACATCACCGTTTCCCAACGAACAAACGGAAGGAAGCCGGAATTTTTAGCAACAGATGGATTACATCCTTCCGGTTTAGAATATGCAAAATGGGCGAAACTCCTGGCTGACGCCATACGCCTTAACCTCTTTTAATTTCATTTTTTCTAAATCGTTCGCTGATGATTGCCAGTTGGGCAGGCGTGAGTGTGGTGGTGTTTTTAAGCACGTCGATAAAGTTCGCTACCTCTTCCTCGTTTGCAGGGCAGCCGCTGTTTTTTCCTTTTACTGTTAACGGCTCACCGGACTTGCGGATATAACAGTCGCCTAATAATTTGCCACCGCTATCTACTATAAACCAGAAAGGAATACCCTCATTTTTATCACCATTGTATTTTATTCTTATTTCCTCGGCGCCGGGATTTTCTAATGCTTTTTTGTCTGTTGACTCATCAACGATCAACTGAACAATGACAAAATTATCATCAAAGAATGTTTTGCATACAGGATCCTTCATGGAATTTTCCATCTTATGGCACCAGCCACACCAGCTGGCACTGAACTTTACAAAAATATTTTTGTTTTCTTTTTTTGCCCGGGCATATGCTTCTTTCATGATCTCATCGGCAGTGCGGGCAGACTGGGCAAACGCGGAGAAAAAAACAAAACAAAAAACCGGGAGGAGCTTAAGCGTCTTCATTTTTAAACGAATGTAATTGGTGATTAGTATTCAATTATTTTTCTTTCAACAGTTCCATCACTGTGAAAATCAAACAAGGCATATGCCGGGGCAAAGTCCTGGAAGGCACCATTCCACCAATTGCCACTTACAGCACCATTGCAGAAATATTTTATCCCCAGGTAATTTACCTCATCCTGTAAATGGATATGGCCGCTGAGACAGCTTTTAATATTGGGGTGTTGCTTAAACAATGCTTTTATTTTCCGGGCGTCTGTATGTAGCAAAGCTCTTGATAATTTCCAGTCGCCATTTGGCAGCATATCTTTAAAAAACATGGCGCTGCAAAATGACATAATGGGGATATGGGAGACGATGCAGATGAATTTTTCTTTATTGTTGTTCAATTCCGCTTCCAGCCAGTTGTATTGTTCATTATCCAGTAATGCGATATAACCACCGTCGGTATTTTCCTGTGTGCTATCTAATACGATAAAATGCCAGTCACGATAGGTGAAACTATAGTATGTTTTGGCATAACCAGTTTCTTTCAGCCACCAGGTTTTACCGTACAACGGGTCATTTGTTACGTCTTCTTTCAAATGCCAGCCCCAGATGTCATGGTTACCTATACAATGTTTTACGGGCAGCTTATTTTCTGCAGCCAGTATTTTATTAAAAAGATCCCATTGGGTGCGTGTCTTTTCTTTATTAGCAGCCAGTGCATCCATTATACTGTCGCCGCCGTTAATGATAAAATCAGGTGTGTGTTTTAGTTGATTGATATTCTTCAACACTTTGGCCATACCAGTTTCTGCCACTTCGGATGGCTTCACATGGATATCACTCATAAACGCCGCAGTAAATCTTTTTTTATTTTTTCCTGGTGCTGCGTTTCCGGCTAAAGGCAGGCTGGCCGCGGCAGTAAGTACGGAAATGTTTTGTAAGAATTTTCTGCGTAACATAAAATGCGTTTTATATTTTAAGATATCCTGACATTTCGGTTTGGTATTGGTGGGCAATGGCTTTGGCTTCTTCCGCAAAACTTTCCTCGTGTCCTGCATAAATGATCGCACGACTTGCATTCACCAATAACCCACAATCTTTGTTCATTCCGTAGTTGCTCACATCTTCCAGGCTTCCACCCTGGAACCCTATGCCGGGAACCAGTAAAAAATGATCCGGGATAATGTTCCTGATATTTTCAAACTCCGTTGCCTGGGTAGCCCCTGTGACAAACATCAAATTATCGGGGGTTCCCCATTTTGAAACCTTTCTTAACACCTTTTCATAAAGATAATCACTGCGCAAGTGCTCCTCGGCAGCGTACGGGCTTGTTTCATCCGTTATTACTTTCAGCATTTCAAAATCACTGGCGCCTTTGTTACTGGTGAGGCCGAGCACGATAGTCCATTTATTGTTATATTCTAAGAATGGACGAATGCTGTCTTCACCCATATAGGGTGCCACAGTGATCGCATCAAACTTTAAAGTTTCAAAAAATGCTTTGGCATATTGCGATGAAGTATTGCCTATATCCCCGCGTTTTGCATCTGCGATCTTAAAGTGCGTGGAAGGTATAAAGTTTACCGTTTGCTCCATAGCTTCCCAGCCTTTGATGCCCATTGCTTCATAAAAAGCAGTATTGATCTTATAACTCACGCAAAAATCTTTTGTAGCATCAATGATCGCCTTATTAAATTCAACAACGGCATTCTTGTTATTGCGTAGAAAAGCAGGGATTTTAGACAGGTCGGTATCTAGCCCTACACACAGGTAAGAGCCTTTTTGCTTGATCTGTTCTACAAGGTAATTACGATCCATGTTTTGAGAGTTACTTTTGATTTGTGGGTTTTGATGGGTTTAAGAGGTTCAAGGTTAAATGCTCAAGGTTCAAGGTTCAAAGTTCAAGACGCTTATAACCGTTTAGACTTTTTAAACCTGTGGAACCTCCTGAACTTTTCAGAGCCTTTCTTTCATTTCGTTTGCGATAAACCAATCACCCTCGTCATTCCGTTCTGTCAGATGTTTAATGATACTAGCCTGGTCGGCCTTATTCCTGTTCTGGCTTAGTTTGAACACATTTTCCAGCGATTCCACTTCTATCGAAAATCCGACAATCGCTTTTAGCATATCATCGACATAATTTTTTGGGATGTTTGAAAATGAGGCGGGGCTTTCTGCACCAATGTGTTTATCGGTTAATAGTTTAATGGCTTCCAGTGTTCCAGCCTCGTCGGTAAAAGAAATCCTGCCCCTGGCATGCACGGCCATATAATTTACTGTGCTGGCCTGGGTTTTATTTTCATACCAGGCTGCATTGATGTATGCATGCGGGCTATGAAACACGACGAGCACATTTTCATTTTTTTCAAATGCCCGGTGGTGATCAGTTTTTTTCATCAGGTGCCCGGTCAGGAATAGCTTATCGCCATCTTCTACTACCTCAAGTGGAAGGTGAGAGGCAACAGGGTGATCTTCGGCGGCAGCAGTCACAATAGCAAAAGAATGTTTTCGCATAAAAGAAATAACTTCTTCTCTTTCATGCCCGGTATAGTAAGCCATTTTATACATACTACTGCTGTTGAATTTTGCCAAGAATCATCTGTTCCACTGCTGCGCTATCCCATTCAGATTCTATATTGTTTAATGCCATCACTTCATTCATGATACCCTGTTGAAAATTCCCTTTACTCAAAGCTTCGCTATACCGTACATCCGGGCGGAATGTTACGAGACTATATGCCGGCGTCCATTTGTCCGGGTGTTTGGCGCTAAAGTTCGCTTCGATCTTTTTCTGTAATAAGAATTTCGGATCGGTCACCTTATCCCTCATTTCCACAAAATTATTTAAAGCCATGTCTGCAATCGCATCGGCATCCGGCTTGCGTAATTGCTGGTATTCCTCCAATATTTTTTCCCAATCGTCCGAATGTTTTTCTACCAACGAATTTAAAACAGCACAATCTTCGAAACCGCAGTTCATGCCCTGTCCGAAAAACGGTACAATGGCGTGAGCCGCATCACCGATCAGGGCAAATTTGTCTTCCCTTATCCACGGAAAACATTTCACCGTTACTAAAGACGAGGTGGGATTGTTGAAAAAATCTGTTACCAGGGTAGGCATCAGTTGGGTGGCGTCTGCAAAAGTTTCTTTAAAAAATAGCTTTACTTTTTCCTCACTGTCCAACGATTTAAAAGATGGTTCTCCTTCGAATGGGAAAAAAAGTGTACAGGTGAAGCTTCCATCTGTGTTCGGTAAAGCTATCATCATGTAATTCCCGCGGGGCCAGATGTGTAAAGCATTTTTTTCCAATAGGAAACTACCGTTTTCGCCCGCTGGTATGTGTAGTTCCTTATAGCCGAAATCAATATAAAACTGCTGGTATTGAAAGCGGTCGTGTTGCAATTGATGGGAAAGCCTCGTTGCTGAATAAGAACCATCACTACCAAAGAGCAATTCATAGTTAACTTTTGATAGTTCATTGCTAAGGGCGTTCTCAAAAGTTATTTCCTTTATGTTCCAATCCACACTTTCACATTTCTGATTGAATAAGATCTTTACCCCACTGGCTTCTGCCAGGTCTATCAGTTTTCGGTTCAGTTCGCCCCTGGAGACCGAGTTAATGAACTGCCCGTCTTTGCCGTAGGGCTGGTAAGGCGTACTGCCATCTGCGTAATGCATCTGGCGGCCATGCATGGGGATCGCAATTTTTCTTATTTCATCCATGATGCCCACTTCTTCCAGTGCCTTTATACCCCGATCGCTTAATGCAAGGTTGATCGACCTGCCCGCGACAATCTTTTCTTTTCGCATGTCTGGCCTGCGCTCATATATAGAGACTTTGTAGCCTCTCCTGGCTAAGTAGATAGATAATAAAGAACCTACCAATCCTGCACCTGTTATCGTTACTTCTTTCTTCATGATTCGTTCTTTAGCACCGTTGTAATGATTTCTCCGAACCTGTACACATCTTCATAACTATTGTATAAAGGCACCGGTGCGATCCTGATAACGTTGGGTTCTCTCCAGTCAGCAATCACAGATTGTTTTTTCAGTTCTTCAAATATTTTCTTTCCGTCTCTCAGCATCAGCATGCTCACCTGGCATCCATGTTCAGATGTTTTCCGCGGCGTAATGATCTCAATGCAGGGCTCCGCGCTTGAAGCATTGATCTGGTCGAGGATATAAAATAGGTATGCTGTAAGCGATTTAGATTTTTCGATCAGCGCGTCCATTCCTGCCTGCTCAAAAATATCAAGGGAAGCTTTATGGGCAGCCATACTTAAAATGGGTGCATTACTAAGTTGCCAGCCTTCGGCAGTGGGTATAGGAATAAATTCCTTATCCATTTTAAAACGGCTCTCTTTATCATGGCCCCACCAGCCCGCAAGCCTCGGTATATTTTTATCAGCGACAAACCGTTCGTGAATATATACACCGGCTACGCCGCCGGGGCCGCTGTTCAAATATTTGTAACTACACCAGCAGGCAAAATCCACATTCCAATCGTGGAGTTGCAGCGAAATATTGCCTGCAGCATGTGCCAGGTCAAATCCACAATACGCACCCGCAGCTTGGGCGGCGTTGGTAATAGCAGGCATATCCAATACCTGGCCGCTATAATAATTTACAGCGCCGAAAAATACCAGTGCTGTTGATGCACCATGTAGTTCTATCGCGTTAATAATATCTTCTGTCCTCAGGTTGTGTTCGCCGGGGCGTGGAGCTAATTCAATAATGGTTTCTTCCGGTTTCAGCCCATGCAGTTTTACCTGGGATGTTATTGCGTATTGGTCGGAAGGAAACGCCTTCGCCTCGCAGATTATTTTAAACCGCTCTTTGGTGGGGCGGTAAAAACTTGTCATGAGCAGGTGCAGGTTTACCGTGAGTTGGTTCATGGCTACCAGTTCGTTTTCCTTTGCACCCACAATTTTTGATAACAATGCCGGGAACATCTCATGATAATCTATCCACGGGTTCCTTGCATGATGATGCCCCTCTACGCCATAATTTGCCCAGTCTTCCAATTCGTTCAACACGTAATCCTGTGTAGTTTTCGGCTGTAGCCCAAGGGAGTTGCCGGTAAAATAAATGGCTTCCTTACCATTCACCAGCGGGATGTAAAAATTATCCCTGAAGGTCCTCAGCGGGTCCTGGTCATCCAGGTATTTTGCATAATCTGCTGTGTTCTTAAACTCAATTCCTAATCCGACTTTTTCTTCCATACAAAATATTATATAGTGGCAATTACTTTTAATTCAATAGCGATAGGGGTGGGAAGACTTTTTACTTCCACGGTTGTGCGGCAGGCCTCCACATCATTAAAATATTCCCCGTACACTTTATTATAAACCGGGAAATCCTTTTTCATATTAGTAAGAAAAACCGTTACATCAACGATCTTATCCCAACTGCTGCCGCTGGCTTCCAGTACTGCTTTAACGTTGGCGAAAACTGAATGGCATTCTGCTTCGATGTCGTATTTCAGAATATTTCCTTCGGCATCTAGTTCGAGTCCGGGTATTAGATTGTCACTTGCACGCCTGGAACCAATTCCCGACAGGAATAACAGGTTGCCTACTTTTCTAGCATGTGGGTATGCACCTAAAGGTTTGGCGGCAGCATCTGTTTTAATAATTTCGTTTCTTGTCTCTCGTTGGCTCGTTTCTCGTTTCTCGTTCGGGGCAACTCTGCTCTGAAACTTGGGCCCTGTTTTTTCGGATTGGTTGAGGTATTGAATAAAGGCGCCTGTCTTCTTACCAAGTTTATCTGTTAATTCGTACAATTCATCGTAGACTTCTTTGGAAAAATGGTTTCTGCTCAGGCACCTGATAAGTTGTGATTGAAGTTCAGAAGCTGATGCTCTTGCGATACTTAAAAACTGGATAAACTCTAACCGACCTCCCCGTCCAAAACCTTCAGCAATATTGTCAGGGATTGAACCAATCGATTTATTGATCTGTTCCTTAAGTGCAAAATCTTTGCACAAGTTTGAATGTTGTATCTGGTAATAGAGTTTTTGCTCCAACTCATTAGCTAGTTGCCATACCTCTAAATCCGTAAACTTTTTAATTGTGCTCATACAAAATAAGTTCTGACCCCGTAAAGTTTTCCTAACTATAAAATAACGTTTCCGGATTTGCCGAGGGTTTCAAACCGAAGAACGAGAAACGCTCAACGAGAAACCAGAAACATCTCTTTAAAACTCAATACACACATTTTTCGCCTCCGTAAAAAAGCGCAGGGCTTCCCATCCACCCTCTCGTCCCACACCACTGTTTTTTACACCCCCGAATGGAGTGCGAAGATCCCTGAGTAACCAGCAGTTGACCCAAACTATTCCACTTTGAATTTTGACTGCCATGGTGTTTGCTCTGCTGATGTCCTGGGTCCACACCGTGCAGGCCAGGCCATAGTCTGTTGCATTGGCCAAATGCAAGGCCTCTTCCAGGGACTTGAATGGCTGGATGGTTACCACCGGACCGAAAATCTCTTCCCTGTTCGTTTTACAATCCGGGCCAAGACCCTCGATAATGGTGGGTTCAATAAAATAACCATTAGTGCATCGGCCTTCGGGTTTCACCGGGTTTCCCCCGCAAAGAACTTTTCCGCCTTCCTGTCGGGCTGTATTTATGCAGGTGATAATTTTATCAAAATGCAATTTGCTGACTATTGCCCCTTGTTTGTTGCTTTCTACAAGCGGATCTCCGATGATGAGTTTTTTGGTTCGTTCAACGAATTCAATCTTAAACCTTTCGTAAATACTTTCTTCAACTAAAATCCTGCTGCCACATAAACAGATCTGGCCCTGGTTACTGAAAGAAGATTGTATGGTTGTGGCCATCATTTTTTCCCAGTCACAATCTGCAAAAATGATATTGGGATTTTTGCCGCCAAGTTCCAATGATAATTTTTTAAACATTGGCGCAGCTATGGATGCAATACGTTCGCCAGCCCTTGTGCTCCCCGTAAAGGAAATAGCTTTTACCTGCGGGTGTTTTATCATCTCCTCACCACAGCCCGGCCCTGTTCCATGAACAATATTTAAAACGCCATCCGGCAATCCCGCTTCTTTGCATATTTTTCCTAATAAGAAGGCGGTGACTGGTGTAACCTCGGAAGGTTTTGCAATGACACAATTGCCTGCCGCCAGTGCTGGAGCTATTTTCCATGTAAATAAATAGAGGGGTAGGTTCCAGGGAGAGATGCAGCCGACAACGCCTATAGGTTGCCGCAAAGTATAGTTGATGGCTTTGTCTGCCATATAATGGCTCTCATTGGCAAAATGCATAAGGCCTGTCGCAAAAAACCGGAAGTTGGCTGCAGCCCGATAGATATCAACTTTTTTACTAAGCCAGAGTGGTTTTCCATTGTCATTCGTCTCTGCAAAAGCTAGTGTTTCAAGATTGACATCGATTAGTTCAGCAATTTTATTGAGTATAATAAACCTGTTTTCCAGGGCCATTGTACTCCACCCGGGAAATGCCTGTTGAGCAGCATGCACCGCTACACTGATATCTTTTTCATTG
>JAKFCK010000059.1:0-1579 GCA_036676685.1 Chitinophagaceae bacterium
TTGCTTTTTGCGGTTCCAGATTAATTTAAATAGATGGCGTATCATATTAAAAGTTTTGAAAGAATTAATTATTGCGCTTTTAAAGCGTTAACTACCTGCAGCCGTGACATCCTCCATGCCGGGTACACGCCCGAGAGAAATCCGAAAACCCCGCAGGCCACAAAACTCAGGAGCAGCACGGTAAGGTTAATGCGAAGATGTATATTGGGAATCATGTCGCTGCTGTTGATCACCTGCAGGATCAGGAATGATAACACAAGCCCGATAAGGCAGCCCAGGAAAGTGAGGATCATGTTCTCTACGATAAACTGGCCCACGAGTGTTTTGCCGGAGGCGCCAAATGCCTTTCTTACACCGATCTCTGATGAACGCTCCATTATCCGGCTCACATTAATATTGACCAGGTTAAGGGTTGGCAAAAGCATGAACAATAAGACGATTAAGGCGAGAATTATCATCAGCTTTCCTGTACCGCCATCCTCATCATCGTTGCCGAAAGGAGTCGTGCGCAGGAAACTTGTGAAGTAAGGATCCGCCACGCTGAGAAAGAGGTCGAAGCCTTTGTCCTCTGGTTTTATTTTGGCCACCACTGCCGCATACTCTGCCTGGATCACCGGCAGGTCTGCTTCCCGCTCCGGCAGGATGACGGCGGTATAATTGCCTTCCAGTTTTTTTTGCCTGTAATCTGCTTTAGAAACGGTGTAAGGCACAAACAGGTCTGCATAAGAGACCAGCATGGTTACCGGCACACTTTTCACCACCCCGCACACCCGGTACGTTTCATTGTCGGCTTCTATGAATTTGCCTACTGCAGGCACGTTACCAAAATAACTGTTCTTCGTGTCTTCGGAGATTACGGCAACCCGCTCGCCGTTCTGTATCTGTTGCGCAGTGTATGGTTTGCCTTCTATGAAATCAAATTGCATCACTTCCCAAAACTCATCATTGGTATATTTAAGGTTGATCACCAGCTTTTTATTATTTACGTAGGTATTGGTGGGCGTAAAGATGGAGGATATCGCCACTTTAGCCGGCGTTTTTAATGTATTCACATAATGATCCAGGTAATAAAAACTCGCGGGGCCCGTGCGCTGTCCCATATTTTTTGTATCCTTCTGGCGCACAGTGGTGACGTACAGCGATTGGTCCCGGTTCACTTCGGGATAGTTTGGGCTCACCACGTTGTCCACGAAAGCCGTGAGCACTATGAGTATTGTAAGCGTAAAGCTGATCCCGAATAAACTGATAAAAGTGAAAAATTTTCTTCTCTTTAAAACAGCAATTGCAATTTTAAAATAATTCTTAAGCATATGGTCGTTATTATAATAATGATAAAAGATTTATTCAACCTGCGCACCATCGAACAACCGCATTAACCGGTGCGTTTTTTTCGCCATGTGCTCATCATGGGTTACCATCACAATCGTAGTTCCCTCTGCCTTGTTCAGGTCCAGGAGGATATCCATAATCTCGTTACCCATTGCACTATCCAGGTTTCCGGTCGGTTCATCAGCCAGGATAATTTCCGGCCGGCCCACTATGGCGCGGGCGATAGCGACCCGTTGTTTTTGGCCGCCGG
>JAKFCK010000060.1:0-2735 GCA_036676685.1 Chitinophagaceae bacterium
AGAGAGGAGTAAAACCTTTTTCATTTTTCTTTAATTTAATTAATAATGGGATGGGTGTGTTTCAATGCTTCCGGAACTGTTTTGATTTATTTATTTAAGTGCCCGGGAACTTCATATGGTTAATGCGAAAAACTTATATACGTTGATTGTCTTCCCACTTTCCATCATTGAAAGGCAGGAAGGATAAATTCACCGGGTTAGCCGGTTCCATTGCGGAACATCAAAAAGTTGGTTATGGAAAAAATCCAAAGGTTTTTCTTCATAAATAGTGATAGGTTAGTTAGGTTTTACCTGGTAGTTTATTTACAGCGTTATAAATGTAAGGGATTATTATTAATGAAAGTTAATTTTGCCCGGGATAACTTATCACCAGTATTTTCCCCGTATACGGAAATTATTACAGTTTAATTACTTAGTAAAATAGCGGGTTTACGGGCTAACGGGCAAGAGTACAAGCTGATAACAACCTGCATCCGGGGCAGATATCCCGGTTCATCGATCGCCCTTTTGCATTCCCGTAGGAAGTTGACTACAGTGAGGCAGCCTAAGTACCAGCTTACAACGCTGAGTTAAGACCTGCGCTTTTTTAAAAAATGATTTTGATACAGGGTGGCCAGTTGCCCGGCCAATACTACGACCACGCATGACACAGCTATGGTGCCAAAAATAACAGCTGTTTCTACAGAGCCGTTCAGGAAAAAAAATAAACTGGTAAGGAAAGCCAGGGCTCCAATGATCCGGGTGATTAAAATGAAACGTGCCATAGCGGTTTATTTTGGGTTTTGGGAGAAGAACACACAAAATAAAAAAAGTAAGCGGGTTTTTCAGGAAAATCCAACCTGTTTTCCAACCTGATTCGAGTCACCTTTTAAATCCTGCTAATGGTTCATGGAGGACGACGCCCAGGGGTTGAATCTTTTCTTTAACCTCCCCCGGTATATGGCCAAAAACTTCCCAACGGGTGAGGGGCGCTATGGCAAAAAGAGCAGGCAGTAATTCCTCCATATGGGCTAAATGGACCAGCCATGCCCCGGCATCGTCAAATTCTTCCAGGATATAACACCTCGCTTCTTCTTCATTGATATACCATTGATAGCTGCCGGTACCCGGTTCCCCATGTTTTACTTTTTCTATAATTGGCGGGAGCATCGCCCGCACTTCGCTGATTTTGTTGCCCGCAATGGTCAGTTCCACCAGTACTTTTACCTGTTGGCTCATTTGTTAGTTATTTACCAGTTAATGTATGAAAAGACAGGGTTAAAAACAAGAAAGGGTAGCGTGATTCTTTTGATGGGCAGGAGCTAAGAACTTACATTGGAGAATAACATTTAAACACAAGGGATGCGGTTGGCTCCAGCAAAACTGATATAATCTCCGGGCATCCCGGCGTGCTCAGTTACCCGGGATTTAATCTTAGTCCATACACCGGTAGATGGCCTTGCATAAAATCAAGATCTTCTGATCGCCTGAATCCTAAACCTTCATACATCTTCCACGCAGTTTGCATTGCTGCGGTGGTATGGATAATGACCTGGGCGGCATTCGCTGCTTTCGCCCTTTTGATACATTCATTTGTGAGCAACTTACCGATACCTTGCCCGCGGAAACCAGGATCTACAGCCAGGAGCCGAAAGCCACAGGCATTTGTTTCCCCGGTGGCAATGCCGCCCGAACCGTAATATTTCATCTCCCTGAAAAAGACCACTGCCCCCGCAATTTTTCCTTCCGCGGAAACCGCTACGAGAAGCTCAGTGCCGGGGTCTTTTGTAAAGTCGCCGGCATTCGCGAGTTTCTGGTAATAATCCGGCTGTTCATTTTTAGTGGGGAAACCGTCCAGGTCGGAATAAACCGAAACCATCAGCCTGCCGATCTCTGCGAATTCCTCCGGGTTGGCATTCCTGGTTATGTAGCGGGTATTATTCATCAACTGATTTTTGAAATCGTTTATATTTTATCATTTTCCTATACCAGGGGTTAGTGGCAGGTTATGCAGTTTGTGAAAAGAAAGTTTGTCCCAATAGCCCCGCTGGAAAATTATCCTGTTCTCTTTTACATGAAAAAATCCACAACCGCGCAATCCTTTAGGGTCTATCCATTCCAGTATTGCCCATTCGCCATCATTGAAGATATTTTCCGGGATACAAATCATTTCTGCTAAAGAAAATTCCCGGGCGAACATATCCCGGATCGCACCCTGGCCTACAACGGGTTCGTTCGCCACCTGGTGATTAACGGCATCGGGGGCATAGAGGTTTGAGATAGCTTCTATATCAGCATTGTTGAAGGCCTCGATCCAATTTTCTACTACCTGCCTTGGTGTCATATCAAAATAAAGATTTCTAGGTGAATAAAGCAATTGGTATTAAGTTCCGCTTTTTGTTGCACAAATTAATAGTTCTTATGTAAGCGTTTACGGTTAACCTCAACTGAGTCAAAACATTTTGCGAAATAATCAATCCGGGTGCGTGGATAAAACCCGCCAACTTAGGAGACTGCTTCAGGATGAATATTTCGGTTCATATAGGTTTCACAAGGATTTTATTACAATGTCGGTCGCCCGCTTTTCGTATCAATTTTATACTGCCTGTTCCTGGTCGCTGTCATCGTCAAAGTGAGCAGACCTGCAACAAGCAATGCAATATCTTCTGTGACACCGAATTTAAACGCTGCTGTAAAACCGATAACAGACCATGTAATTGGAATAATTAAAATAGCAAAGGGTAGTTTTTTATGAC
>JAKFCK010000061.1:0-1508 GCA_036676685.1 Chitinophagaceae bacterium
TACATGTATGCAAGTGTAGCTGCTTATGAAGTGATCGCAGGCGGTTATCCAGAACGATATCATTCTTTAGCAGGCCAGTTAAACGGATTGGAAAATGTTCCTAAACCCGATACGTCCAAGATGATCAATTACGAATTTGCCTCTTTACTGGCTTTTTGCAAATTGGGTGAAGCGGTTACTTTCCCGGCAGGGAGCATGACGGAATATACAGACAGTTTGAAGAAAATGGTCTTGGCAAAAGGTATGTCGGATGAAGAATTAGAAAATACGGTTGCTTATGCTGATACTGTTTCTGCGGTGATTATGGAATGGAGCAAAGGTGATAATTATGCAAGCACCCGCAGTGCGCCTAAATATACGGTCAACGATGAACCGGGTCGATGGGTACCCACCCCACCTGCCTATTCATCTGCCATGGAACCACACTGGCATAAAATCAGGCCATTGGTTTTGGACAGTGCCAACCAGTTTGTTCCCCCACCTCCACCGCCGTTTAATATGACGGATACAAACAGCCTGTATTACCAGGAAGTAATGAAAATTAAAAAAGCAGGAGATAGTTTAACGGATGAACAAAAACACATTGCTACTTTTTGGGACGATAATCCATTTAAATTAAATGTAGCGGGTCATTTCATGTTTGGTTCCAAAAAATTTTCTCCACCCGGGCATTGGATGGCCATTGTGGGCATTGCTGCGAAAAAAGCAGGTGTCGATTACCCAAAAACAGTGTATGCATACGCGTTAACGGCTATCACCCAATTCGATGCATTCATACAATGCTGGGATGAAAAGTTTCGCTCCAACACCGCAAGACCTGAAACAGTGATCAACCAGTATATTGATGCCAATTGGCAACCGCTGTTACAAACGCCGCCTTTCCCGGAATATACCTGCGGGCATTCAACCGTTTCATCCGCCAATGCAGAAGCATTGACTTATGTATTCGGGGACAATTTTGCATACACCGATACCTCGGAACTGGAATTTGGTATTGCCAGCCGTTCATACCAATCCTTCAGGCATGCAGCAGAGGAAAACAACTGGGCCCGTTTTTACGGTGGCATTCACTTTCACAATTCATGTATTGTTTCAACAGAATATGGAAGAAAAGTAGGTGATTTTATTGTAGGAAAACTGAAAATGGAAAAAGAAAATTCCATTGTCAATCATTAACGCAAACCAACGATCAATTAATTGCTTAAAACCTTAAAAATGAAACGCATTTATATATTTCTTTTCATCTCGTTTGTCTTTACACAAACAAAAACCAGTGCACAGGGCTGTGTTGCTATCAAAGGTACCGCAGGAATTTGCGGTCGACCTTCCGACGCAAAAGGATGGGAACTAAATCTCAATAATCGTTATTACACTTCTTACAAACATTTTGTGGGTACCATAGAACAAAAGCACCGGATAGATGAAAAAAGCAATGTCATTAACCATGCTTATGAACTAAGTATAACGGCCATCCGCACACTGAATGCCAGGTGGTCACTGGCCGCAAC
>JAKFCK010000062.1:0-2794 GCA_036676685.1 Chitinophagaceae bacterium
ATAATGTTTCACGTGGCAGCGTAACTGTTGTGCAAATTGTTTTTCTTCTTCTGCCAGCGCCAGGAAAGCATTGCGTAGATTTTTATCTTCTATCTCATCAGCAATCATTTCAAAATCTTTTGACACTTCATTCAGGTAGTAGATCAGGGACGACACTTTTTTCTCTGCCGCTGCTGTTCCATTATCTCCGGAAGGTGAACTGACGATGTTTGTGGCATTGGTGGCATTCATCACAGCTGTATGCACTTCCTGCAACTGGTGGAGGGATTGCCGTATGCTGCTGAGTTGTGACAACAATACCGATTTTACAGGTTCCGGCAACTGGGGATCGTCTAAAAGTGATTCGTAATAGTTTGTAGCAAATTTCTCCCCTATCACGCAACAGGATCTCACTACTTCTTTATCACGGGATTTAAGTTTGTAGCACATGTCTTTCCATGTGCGGTGAAGGAGGCTAAGAAATCCCCCTTTCGAGTAAGTGCTGGCACCCATGGACTGCACAAGTTTTTTGATCTGCCTGGCAAAATCACTTCTCTGGTAAGAAAATCTTTCAAAAAGATCCTCGAGATCTTTGTGACGGGAATACTGGGCGGCCGTTAAAAATCCTTCGCTGGCGTCGTCAAGAATGGCAGTGAGATGGTTCAGTTTCTCAGCAATCAGGGTTTGTTGCATTTGCATAACAGGTGAGTTTTTTACATATCTACCTATTTCGGGTACAATTTATATACCATGTATCCACCAGTTATGATTGTGACGTATCCGGAGCCCTGATTGTTAATAAATAAATTCCCTGTAGAAAAATCTACTCAGCATTTATCCGGGCGACGGGTTTTTGCCCCTTGTGAATTTCCCATAAAAAAAGGAACGCCCTTCGAAGAGCATTCCTTTCAGTAAGAAAATTCGGTATTAAATAATTTGTACGATAATATAGTGTGAAATGACTATTTTATCGTTTCCTGCATTTTATTGATCATATCCAGGTGGCTCCTGATTTTCACCAATGTAGAGGCTGCCCAATTTTTTAAAGTCGAATCTGTAGCATCTTCACTGGCCTCTTCATATTTTTTGATGCTGTTCTCATGCATGTCCTCCACCTTTTCCAGCCAGTTCTTATCAAAGTTTTCCGGCTTATTCTCAGTCAGGTTTTTTACGGACTCGTTACCGTCTTCAGTGGCCCCGGTAGGAACAGTTACATTTTTTGTAGCAGCTACTCCATTCAACTGCGTTATCACGGCACTGTGGTCTGTCTTTAATTGTTGTGCCAGCTTTTTTACTTCCGCGTTGGCAGATTTAGCTAAAGCAACATCCGCCACAGCTACTTCATTATAACTGGCCGAAGTAGCATCAACGATAAATTGCGCATCTTTTTCGGCATCGTTAGACTCAAATTTTTTTTCATTTGTTTCTTCCGCTACTTCCTTGCTTTCCGTTTCCTTATTGTCTGCGCATGCACTAAACATCAATGCTGTAGCAGCAGCCAGGAAGAAGTTTTTCATTAACATTGTCTTTTTCATAACGTGTTTTTTAAGTGTTTTTTTTATTTTACACTTCTCCCGGATAAAAATCTGTGCCAGCCTTGCTGCCCGTATAACACCCATTACCGACAATCATTTTTGCTGAATAACTTCTACACCAAAATGACAGTTGTGGAATATCGCAGCAGGTTAGAATGGATACCCGATTCCAAAATTAAGGACAAGGTTATCCCTTCTCCATGCTCCTTTCGAAAAATTGATATCGTTGATAACCCATTGGTTAGCCGGAACAAGCCACGGTTTTTTCAGCGGCATCGCCAGATCAAGCCTTATAATGAGCACGTTCACATCAATTCTTAACCCCACCCCTGCATCTACGGCGATATTATTTAAAAAACTGCCATCAAATTTACCCTGGGGACCATATAACAGTTCTGTTTTTGTCCAGATATTGCCGGCGTCTGCAAAAACAGCTCCGTATAACATTCCCGTAAGCGGAAACCTGTATTCTGTTTGCAGCTCAAGTTTGTAATCTCCACCGATCTGCGGATAAGTAATTTGTTGATCTGCACTGGTGAGCACTGTGCCCGGGCCCAGCTGGCGTGGTCGGAAACCGCGTAAGCTGTTGGCTCCTCCAATGATAAATTGTTTTGAAAAGGGAAGGTAGGCAGAATTGCCATACGGCGCAGACAGCCCGATAACCACCCTGTTCGCCCACTCGGCTTTACGGGCCAATTTCATCGTATACCTGGCATCCATTTCCAGTTTGATATACTGGGCAAAATATGCTCCCGCTATTTTTTTACTAAAGGCGGTATCCGGTTTGTTCAACAGCCCGGCGATGTTGCCCGCGATATCGATGTTTCCATTAAAATAAAGAATGTTTTTTGCGGTCTTAGCCCTGTCCAGGTAGGTAAAATTATAAAACATGCCCAGTAGCAGTTCGGGTTTATTGGCATATTGCAGTACCGGGTATTGGTTGATCTTTTGGAGGTATTCATCAGAAAACTGGGTGGTATTATTAAACGTGATGCTCACGGGGGCGAACACATGCTCCGTTCCGTTCTTTTGCTTCCAGCTCAGGTCATATTGAAAACGGAAAAAGTTCTTGGTATATAGCAGTTGTCTCCGCATCCATTCATACCCGAGAGTAAACCTGGTAAACGGTGGTGCATAATTACTTTCCGGTATTTTGAACGGGGCAACAAAGCGGGGTATGATAAAAGACAGCTCACCGCCCACGCGCCAGTTATTATTCTTTCTCAACGTATCCACTGAAGATGTTTCAATGGCACCAAATGTTTTCACATTCAGTTGTT
>JAKFCK010000063.1:0-1727 GCA_036676685.1 Chitinophagaceae bacterium
TCATTCACATATATTTTATGAAGCCCCGCAATACCGGCGGTATTATCATACCTGAAAATCTCCGTTCCGTTTACGCCGTTGTTGGCTGAAAAATAAACAGGGTTACCGGAAGTTATCAACATCGGGGATGATCCGTTTACGCCGGGGTTAATATCTGCTGCCTCGAAAGTATTAGCAGCCGTGCCATCAGATATCCAGAGTTCAGCGCCGCTGGTTGCCGAACCCGCTGTAAACACCAGGCTGTTGTTCGAGATGGCAAATGATGAATTACCATTAATGCCATTTAAAGGAGCTATATCCTTTATCATTACTGCTGTGTTACCCTCGAGTTTATAAAATTTATAGGTCCCGGAAATGTTAGCAGAAAAATAAAGCTGGCCATTAAAATTCTTTAGGTTCAGCGGGGAGGAGCTTCCTGCGCCTGGTACAATATCTGCTACCAGCATAGTGCCGGCCGTTGTTCCATCTGTCTTCCAAAGTTCCTTACCATTTACGTTGTCATATGCACTAAAATATACAGTGTTGCCAATGACTGCATAGGAGGGGTAAAGGTTGTTATTATACACCCCGTTAAATTCATAAACAGGAACAGTACCTGCCGGGGTTCCGTCAGTTTTAAACAAAGTAGTTTTGGAGCTGGCAAAATTAACAGGGTCCACCTTACCGGTCATAAAACAGGTAGCTCCATTCACGGGCTCCATGAAAAATCCCATCAGGAAATAATCCGCCCCCATATCTCTTAACTGGTAAGTACCCGCCGTAGTACCATCGGTTCTCCATACCATATCATTACCGGCGCCCCTTCTGTCATAGATATTAAAATATAGAATGCCGTTAATAACTTTAAATAATCCCGGCTCCGGAGCAGTAGTGTAACTGCTGAATTCATAGACCAGTGATGTACCTGCCGCGGTACCATCCGTTCTCCTGATCTGGGTTTTGTTATTACCGGCAATTACACCATAATACACATAGCCGTTCATCGCAGCCAGTTCGTATACCGGCCCGCGGTTAGCTACCGTGGGCTGAAAACGTTCCAATGCAATTGTGCCAGCCTGCGTGCCATCACTGGCCCATATCTCTCCATAACCTGGTGCAAAATTATCCCCCGCAAAAATGACTTTATCCCCAAGGGCTGTCAGCTTATCTGCTTTGGTGCTTGCATAGTTGTTAACAGATGGGGGTGGGTCAGGAAGGTAAGAAAGGTTTAACCTGATTGTTCCTCCCGTGGTGCCGTCCGTGCGGTATAAACCCCTGTCAGTATCGGCATCATCATCCTCTGCATTAAAAAAAGTATAATTACTGGTCTTCACAATTTGCTGAATGCTGCTGCCGGTAGCGCCGGGGTACACATCCTTCAACAATAAGGGGTTCTGGCAAAAAGCAGTGGTTGCGGCAAACAGGAATAATACCGCCAGGTAGATCTGTCTCATGAGTTTTTTGTTGTGGTATAGAGATAAAATAGTTTGAATGTCTCAGGCAGTGTTGATAAGATAACCATATCAAGGCCATGTTATCTTAAAAAACAGCATGCGGTTCGGGATTTCCGGGACAGGATGATAATAGTAGAAGAATTTTATAGGAGTGGACAGGGTAAGCAAACAAGGAGCAAATAGAAGCCATATCCCCTGGATAAACAATACCTTATAATAGGTATTTTTTAAAAACCGTAATAAGTAAAGGGTTGTATCCGAATAATATAACAGGCACTATAACTTACTGCCGCG
>JAKFCK010000064.1:0-1954 GCA_036676685.1 Chitinophagaceae bacterium
GGAAAAGGCATCTCAGGAAGGCATTGAATTTTGGTCCTTTGTTTCAAGACAAAGGACTAGGCCCTGCGCCAATGAGCAGATGAATTCATATATAGTGCCTTATCCGCTCATGGCCGCGGAGAGGCCTAGTCCTTTTTTCTTGATAAAAAAGAACGAAAAAATCAAGAACAGAAAAATACTCAGCCGTTTTTCTGTTCGGGCGCACGCTCGCACTTCGGTTATTTTTGTAGTCTTTTTTACTTTCGGGTTCTTGGATAAGGTAGTTTCCTGAATGTGAATAATGCCGGGTTTCTATGCTTTGTCTATAAATGTGAAAAGGGCTTGTGCGGCAAAGGCATCTCAGTAAGGCATTGACGTTATTCACTTTTGTTTATTTCTTATACCGGAGTTCATGGTCTCGCTCTCGCTCGGCATGGTCCTTTTGCGATTCAAAAGGACTAGGCCCTGCGCCAATGAGCAGAAAACAATATAATTTTAATTTATCCGCTCATGCCACAGAGGCCATAAACTCAAGTTCCCCTTCTACTGCACTACCCTCGTCAGCACATTACTATACACCTCCTGCCCTTTTCTGCCAATCACCGCAACCCTGCCATACACGCGTATCCCGCTCCTGATGCCGCTAAAAGTGTGCTCACGCGAGGTGCTAACCTTCGATATCCATTTACTATCCTCAGTAACCGGCCCCTCGGTATATTCATGCAGATACGAAACCGCCTGGGCAACCGCCTTTACACTCAGCTTCAATTCGCCGGCATTCAAACCGTCAGCTATCTGGAAATTCGAGGGACTCGCCAGCGGCTGAACATTTTCACCATCTGCGGCCAGATCAAAGCCCGAGCTCACCAGCTTCGCCTTGTCGCCTTGTGCCTGCGCCTCAATGTTCAGCGCCAGGTTGCGCATATTCGTCAGCAAATCCTCCTTCGCCTGGTTCTTAATCGCTACAGCGGTTCTGCCGCCGTCGGCACTGTTTTGTAAAGCAGCGGTATAGGCATTTTTTATAAGGGTAAAGTTCGCAATGCTTGGTTCCGTAACCGGAAAGTTCGGGTTATCCGTCAGGTTAATCACTACCATTTGCGCTTTAAAGTCCAGGTTCGCTTCCGATAATTTCGAATAGTCTTTAATCAATTTTGCTATTTTTATATTTGCTTGTCTTTTTAACCGGCGGATACATTTCCGCAGCGGCAGATAAGGTAAAAGTAATGGCGCAAAATCCCGACTGTATCCATACCGTACCCTTTTGGACACATTCATAAACATCAATATTCATTCAGCCGCGAAACAGCACAAAACACCACAAATTGATTTCTAACAAGATAAATTAAAGCACATGGAACAAAAACCGCATTTCGGGCCAGGGCAACAGAAAAACGCTCAAAAACCAAGCTAAAAGCACTGCTAACACAGTAAATAGTCAGAAATACAGGGGAATTATAAGAAACAAAGGGTCGTTTTCTTAGGGAGAAACGCTGGTTTCTTTCAACGAAACGACAGGTTCTTTGAATGCAGTCTACCGTTCTTTAAAGAAGTTGTTCCTTTCTTTTAAAAAGATCAACAGTTCTTTCAATACATCCACCGGTTCCTTCAATGCAGTCAGGCTTTCCTTCAATGCGGTTCACCTTTCCTCGCAGAC
Source organism: Chitinophagaceae bacterium (assembly GCA_036676685.1). Classification (GTDB taxonomy): domain Bacteria; phylum Bacteroidota; class Bacteroidia; order Chitinophagales; family Chitinophagaceae; genus Ferruginibacter. Next base: position 1,634 of record JAKFCK010000064.1, read on the forward strand.
GTCCCGGGTTTCGTTAAACACAATACCTGTTGCATTACACATTCCGTGTATAATAATGAAAGAAACGATCAACCTGACTCCGGAAAGTATCACAGCAAAACACACATGGCCCCTTGCAAACCAGCAAGGGACCATGCATTCGTATCAAACACAAAAAATCTTCGGCTTAACTAATTCTTAGCTGCAGCTCTTCTACCGGAACTTTCAGCTTGGCACTTAAATGGTAAATGGTAAACACATCATCTTTAGACAAGCCCAGCTCCTCTTTGGCTGTCCGTATAAACTCCCGGCATTTTGGTGGGCCCCAGCCCGATAGTGTAG
>JAKFCK010000065.1:0-1533 GCA_036676685.1 Chitinophagaceae bacterium
TGCGTGCGCTCGCCGCATACCTCGAAGTCTCCCCTTCCCTGCTAAGCATGACAAATACCCGGCGCCACGGTGCACGGCAGCCAGGCGCTGCCCAATCAAAAAAAATGGGAGGGCCTGTTGCTGGCCCGCATGCAGCCCAAAAGCCCCATGCACCCGGGCCTTCAATGAAAAAGATGCAGGAACGTTCAGCTGATAACTGCGCCCGGCTTGCTGCCAAAATGTTAGGGATAGAAGGCTGTGTGATCTACACAAAGGCGGGAATAGTTTTCGCGTGCTCACCCACGCTGATTTTCACCCGGGTAAAAGATGAGGAAACCGGTTTCGCAGAATTGGTTGTAAGCAAAAAATAAAAAATCTACATTATGTTATCCCGTACTGAGGAAATTGTTCTACACCTCCACTGGGTCTTCTAAAAAAATTGTTGAAGCAACTACCGCTAAATAAGCATTTTTACCCCTCACTCAATACATCCTCATTAAATTATGCGGGCGTTGATTGTTGCCTGATTTTTGTGTTTTGGAGGCATAATAAAATCGGGGAAATAAAAAGCCAGGAAACAAAGAACAAATAGCTGATCCGGGTGTATTCACTAAACGGCCAACGTAACACTAGTCTTTCATACCAAACAGACCATTAAATACTTTGAAACCCGAAACCAGCGGCACAGCAATAAACGAGCTTCATCTTGCGGGAAACACACAGCAACAGTTTCCGATAGAATTTCCTGTGGTAGGGATAGGTGCATCAGCTGGAGGCCTGGATGCCTTTAAAAAAGTGCTTTCTGCTATACCGGAACATTCGGGAATGGCCTGGATCCTGGTGCAGCACCTGGATCCTTCTCACGAAAGTATGCTTGCAGACCTGTTGAAGAGAGTGACACTCCTCCCCGTGCAGGAAATAACTGACGAAGTCAAAGTATTACCGAATCATATATATATCATCCCCAGCAACAAAATTCTACAGGTGAGGGGAGATAAATTAAAACTTAGTGCAAGGCCTGCAGCATCCAGGGGTAACCCTAGTATGTCGATAGATATTTTTTTCACTTCACTCGCGGAGGTCTACGAATCCAATGCCATTGGGGTGGTATTGTCGGGGACAGCATCGGATGGCACCAAGGGTCTGAAGCTCATCAAAGATCATGGCGGAATTACCATAGCCCAAAAGATAGATACGGCAGCTTACAACGGTATGCCCCATAGTGCTATTGAAAGTGGCATGGTTGATTTTGTGCTGGAACCGGAAAAAATTCCGGCAAAACTGGTAGAGATCGTGGCCGCGATAAATCAAACACCGCTACCCGTGCCGGCTGAAGAGGAGGAAACGTTTAAAAAAATACTTTCGCTGCTCCGGATCCGTAAGGAAATGGATTTCAGTTATTACAAGCAGACCACCATTCGCAGGCGCATCCTGCGGAGAATGGTCCTGAATAAACTTGACAATCCCCCGTCCTATTTGCAATTCCTGTTGGCCAATCCCGGAGAGCAGGATCACTTGTACCAGGACATGCTGATCCCGGTGACATCATTTTTC
>JAKFCK010000066.1:0-10216 GCA_036676685.1 Chitinophagaceae bacterium
CTATACCCAGGCTGCAATTGACAAAGCCTTCAGCAGCGGGCAGGAAACATTCCATGCGGGCTATGTCGGGGCCGGAAGTTATTTCGTAGCTATTGCCTTATTCTTTTTTGCCTTCACTACTTTGATGGCTTACTATTATATTGCCGAAACCAATGTGGCCTACCTGACCCGAAAACGAGGCGGACCATTAATGATGTTTTTATTGAAGCTCGCGATTATGGCCGCAGTATTTTTCGGGTGTGTGCGCACGGCTACTATTGCATGGGACCTGGGCGATATGGGGGTTGGTATCATGGCATGGTTAAACATCATTGCCATACTGATCCTGCAAAAACCAGCCCTGCTTTCCTTAAAAGATTATGAACAACAAAAGAAGGCAGGAAAAGATCCGGTCTTTGATCCTGTGGCACTCGGCATAAAAGATGCAGATTTCTGGGAACATGAATTTAATAAGCAGCCTGCAGAGAAAGTGCCTGCTTAGCTGATAAATATTTTTTCAAAGAGATGATACCCGAATGGTTCATCTCTTTTTTATTTTGTTACTACCACACAAACGTGGTTGAATGATCGTTATTTGTTCCGTTGTTGAAATTTAAACGATGAGACCTGCCTGCATCCGAAACGGAGTTCCTGACAACGATTCAGTGATAATGGTCGGTGTCACTCCCGCGAATTGTTTAAAGTCCCTGATGAAATGCATCTGGTCAAAGTACCCTGCTTCATGGGCGATCTGCGTCCAGGAAAGGCCTGGCCGTGCTTCCTTTAACCGGTAGGCCCTGGAAAAACGGGCTATACGTGCGAAAGATTTTGGCGACATACCGATGCGTTCTGCACACTTTCTTTCAAACTGCCGCAGGCTCAGGCAGGCAAGGGAAGCGATTTTTTCAATGGCTATGTTGCCATCATGCCGTATCAACGACCTGATGGCATCGTCAAATGGCAATGTGGTTTTTAACCGGTTTATTTTAGATAAAAGGAATTGTTCTACGATGTGTAGCCTGCTTTCATTGTCCGGGGCATTGACCAGTTGCTCATTGATGACATGCATTTCCTGCCCGAAAATATCTGTAGCATCAAAACCCTCATCAAAAAGTTGGGTCAAAGGAATACCCAATAGCCGGTAGAGCCCTGACGGGTGAAAATCGACCCTCACAGCTCTCAGCCTTTTGGCGACTATTAAATTCACCCTGGAATACATCGGGCCTATTACGACAATAGGCGGCTGCAGTTCAAAATGATCCCAACCCTGTTTCTGCATGCGGATGCGGTCCTCACCATAAAAAATAATAGACTGGTGGGGCGTTGGGGGATAGGGTGTAGTCACTTCCCCCAAACCATCGGGAAGCGTGATATCTATAGCCATGATACTGCTCACAAACTCCTGTAGGGCGGGGTGCGGTATGGTAGACGGGTTTTGCATGCTAAGCGGAAAGATAAAAATTTTCTACAACTATTTTAATGCCCCTGTCAATACCGCAGCCGGGGCAACATGGAATATAAAATCTCTTTATTCATCACAGTCGCTCAAGGAGCCGGAATGGGTAAAAGCGCATAAGCCGTCCAACTCAAAAACCGTCCTATAATACAATTCAAACGGCAGGAGCCAGGGCCGGCAAAACGAGGCAAAAATTATCCATCCTTCCTGATATTTCTCATTTTCTTTCTAAATAATATTTCGTTACTTTAACCCAGCGAAGCCACCCTCCCTCCGCCCCCTGGAAACAAACAGGCCTACTCACTGCCCGGCAACAACCAGGGATATTTATATCAGTTGGCCGGTATCCTGCGAAAATCAATTATTCAAATCGTTTTGAACGCATTTTTTTATACAACTAAATTCAATCAGATGTTTACAGCAACAGAACAACAATCGCTTGTTGATGATTGCCATCAATGGCGGGATGAACTGGTTACCTGGCGGGACCGTTTACAGGAATTAAAAACCGAACTATATTATTTTGCGCCGGGGAAAACGGATCATGATATCACCACGGGTATTGAACGTTTTCACAACCAGTTACATTTACAACTCATCAACATCCATGACCTGAAACACGAAATAAAACGGCACCTGGCGGAGACAGAACGTTATCCCACTTTTGGCCCCCGGGTAGCTCATCGCATCATCAAAGACAAAGTTGACATGCTTGTGAACGACCTTGACAAACTGGAAGACGAGTTTCACAACTTCATAAAACCATAACCCATAGGCAACCAGCCAGTCTCCCGTAGACTGGCTGGTTGGTTAATGGGCATTTATCAACATTTTAAATCACCGTTATGGCTATTTACGATTCCAACCATGTAAAAAATATCGCCCTGCTCGGGCATGCCGGCTGTGGTAAAACTACGCTCGCCGAAAGTATGCTCTTTGATGCAGGCGTTATCCAAAAGCGCGGCAGTATTGCCGCAAAAAATACAGTAAGTGACTATCACGACCTGGAAGCGGAAAGGCAAAGCTCCATCTTCGCTTCATTAATGCACTGCGCCTGGAAAGATTATAAGATCAACATCATCGACACGCCCGGTTACGACGACTTTTCCGGCGAAGTGATCAGTGCATTAAGAGTAGCAGACACAGGTGTGATCATCCTGGATGCTGCAGCCGGTGTGGAAGTGGGCACAGATGTGATCTGGGAATACACCGACACCTTTAAGACCCCTACCCTTTTCGTGGTAAATAAATCAGACCTGCCAGGAGCAGATTTTGACAAAACCCTCCGGGAAGCACGGGCGCATTTCGGGGCTAATGTGGTGGCTGTGCAATATCCTGTGCAAACAGGCGAAAACTTCAACAGCATCATTGATGTGCTCAATATGGTGTTATATAAATTCCCTGAAGGAGGTGGTAAACCAGAAAAATTGCCAATCCCCGAGAGCGAAAAAGAAAAAGCGGAACAACTTCATAAAGAGTTGATAGAATCGATTGCTTCCAATGATGAAACGCTTATGGAAAAATATTTTGACCAGGGAGAATTGACAGAGGAAGAAATGAAACAAGGCTTGCATACCTCGATGATCAAACATGACATTTTCCCGCTGTTTTGCGCCTCGGCAGAAAAAAATATGGGTATTGGCCGCATTATGAGTTTTATTGATTACGTGTGCCCTGCACCGGTGGAAATGCCCCCGCAAAAAACTACCACTGGAGGAGAATTGCCCTGCACAGTAAACGGGCCGGCATGCATTTTTGTTTTCAAAACCATTATCGAACCGCATATTGGCGAACTCAGTTTATTCAAAGTATACAGCGGTACAGTAAGAGCAGGCAGTGACCTTATCAATGAGAATACCGGCGTGACGGAAAAGATAAACCAGTTGTTTTTAATGGAGGGACGAAACCGTGTACCGGTAACTGAACTCAGGGCAGGTGATATCGGGGCTACACTCAAGTTAAGGTCCACGCATGTGAACAATACCCTGCATGATAAAGGCGCCAACATTGAACTGGTGCCGATCAGTTTCCCCCACCCGGATGTAACCATTGCCATCAGCGTAGTGAACAAAGGCGATGAAGAAAAATTGTCCCAGGTATTACATACGCTGCAGGAAGAAGATGCTACGGTTCGTTTTGAAGTAAGCCCGGAAAGAAAACAAACCCTCCTGCATTGCCATGGAGAGCTACACCTGAAAGTGCAGCAATGGAAAATAGAACATATCCATAAACTGGCTGTAAAATTTGATACGCCGAGGATACCCTACAGGGAAACCATCAGCCGCGTGGCCCAAAGTAATTACCGCCATAAAAAACAAAGTGGTGGTGCGGGACAGTTCGCCGAAGTACATCTACGCGTTGAACCCTGGTTTGAAGGCATTCCCAATCCCGAGGGACTCAACCTGCGGAACAAGGAAGAAATCAACCTCGACTGGGGTGGTAAACTGGTGTTCTGCAACTGTATTGTGGGTGGTGTGATAGATGCCCGCTTTCTACCTTCTATTTTAAAGGGCGTGATGGAAAAAATGCAGAACGGGCCGCTTGCCGGGTATTATGTAAGGGATGTGCAGGTGAGTGTGTACGACGGAAAGATGCACGATGTAGACAGCAACGATATCTCCTTTAAGATCGCCGGGATGCATGCATTCCGCCAGGCGTTCCTTGAAGCCGGGCCCCAATTGCTGGAACCCATTAATACCGTGGAAGTGCTTTGCCCGGATGAAATGGTGGGCGCAGTAATGGGCGACCTGCAATCCCGCATGGGCGTAGTGGAAGGTATGGAAGCCGAGGGCCATTTTCAAAAGGTAACGGCGAGGGTTCCATTGGCGCAACTCAACCAATATTCTTCGGCTTTACGAAGTTTAACCGGCGGCCGCGCCCGCTACAATATGTATTTCCATGATTATGCGCCGGTGGCCAGGGATGTTCAGAACAAGCTGGCAGAAGCTTACAACAGGCATGAAGTGATGCAGGAGTAAAAGGTCATACCTGCTCAATAATAATGTTCTTCTTTTCCATGGATTTCTCCGGAGAAGAGAAATTGCGCCGGGTAATTACGCGATGCTGCATTAGAATTGCCAGTAATGAAGAAATTTTTATTTTATGCCTGTTTGATGCCGGATGTTGTAAGCCAGTAAAACAAGGCCCGTGGAATAGGTTTTTGAGTTCAGCAACTCAAGGACTATTCTATTGCCAATATGCTGAAATAAAGGTTTACCACTACCCAGCAAAATGGGATGAACTGCAAGGGAGAGCTCATCCACGAAACCTATTTTCATTAACGAGGTTGTTAATGAAGCGCCACCGAAAAGCCAGATGTCTTTTCCGGGTTCGTTTCTTATTTTTTCGACTTCTTTTTGTATATCGCCTTTGACAAGGGAAGCGCCGTCTTTCACTTTGTCTAAGGTTGTGGAAAAAACATACTCCTTAAATTTTGGAAAACCTTCCATACCACCCTCCAGTCCTAAAGACATTTCATATGTTTTGCGCCCGACAAAAATGCTGTCGATGCGTTTAAAGAATTCCGACAGGCCATAATCCTGGTCGGTAAAACACCAATCATATTCACCGTTTGGCCCTTCAATGAAACCATCAAGACTCACAGCAACCCCTAATATAATTTTTCGCATGGTGGACGATTTTTTATGTGGGATAAAAATTATTCTTTTAAAGTTAAGACTGTTCCCAAACATTCATGTCAAAAAGCACCGGGTACCATCCTGGACCATTATTGCCCACGGCGGGTGGGTTAATAATTGTCGCTTTTGTACTATTCTCCCTGTGCATAGTGATGGAAATTTGTATAAAAATTTACCGTTATGCAAAAGTATTTTCCCCGATTGGTAATTGTATTCATTTGCCTGGTACAACTCTCCTATGCGCAGGCGCCCGATTCGCTTAATGTGATAAAAAGTAGATCAGCGGATATTTTTTATAGTACCGGCCATGAAACAAGGGCCCGGGATATGGCAAAACGCGTGGAAAAAGCGTTCAGCTGGTACCAGGAATTATTAGCATTCCGACCAGGCGTCAGGCTATTTGTATTAAACCCTGCTGATTGGAAAAAACACAGCACTATGGGCGCAGTGTATGGGATGCCACATTATAACCCGCAAAACAACAGCTTGTATGTAGCCGCAGAAGATAATCCTTTCTGGAAAAGTTTCCTGCCTCCTTTAGACCAGTTGCCCGCAGATTTAGGCGAACAGGTAAAGAAAGTATATACAGACAACAATGGCAACCTGAGCATGCAGGCATTTTTTGACCTGCTCGTCATCCATGAACTCGGGCATGCTTTTCACTACCAGGGTGGGCTGAATATGCAACGCAACTGGATGGGTGAATTGTTCGTTAATATTTTATTACATGCCTACATTGCGGAAAATGAACCTGCATTACTTCCGGCGCTTACACTGTTTCCAAAAATGGTTGTTGCAGGCGGGAGCAAAGAATTTAGGTTTACAAGCCTCCAGGATGTACATGAGCGCTATGATGAAATAGTAAGGGAGCACCCGAAAAATTATGGCTGGTACCAATGCCGCTGGCACGCAGCTGCTGCGGTTATTTATGACAACGCGGGGAAAGAGGTCGGAAAAAAGTTGTGGAATGCCCTGGGAAACAAAAACGAGAAACTCCCTGATGAACAATTGCTCAGCTTTCTTGAAACATCCGGCGATAAAACGGTGGCAGCTATGATTAGGAACTGGAATATTCAATAAGTTTAAGATCACTTAAACCCGGCTTCAGAAAATTAAGCAACCCGATTGGTTTGGAACGCAACACCCGTTAGGTGGCGTTGCGTTTTATATAAACTTATTTTTCTGCCAGGAGGTGTTCAAAAACTGTTCAAAAAGAAATGATCTTCATTTTTGGTATCAATCATCATCATCATTTTCACCACCAGGGCCATGTACCACGGCATTAGTACTGATCTCAGAATGTCTTATTTGCCCGCCGAGGTAACCGGTCCTGGCTACCAGGGCAAACCCTATTAATGAAATAAACAGCGCCACAGTGGAGGCCATATTGACAAGCCCGGTTTTTTTAACAGTCAGGTAAAGTGCTACGATGGACCACAGGCCCAATACAATAAGGCTTACCAACGCATACATGGCAAAATCTTCATGCTGCTCAATGATGCTTTCTGCAATACCCGGGAGATTTTCTACTGCTTCTTCTGCTCCCTCACCGGTGAGGTAAACGATGCCGGTACCAATGGCCGAGATGATGAATAAAAAGTAAGCAGCAATTTTGGTATGATTACTTCTGCTCCATTTTCCATAGCCCAATACAAAAGCGCCCAGGATGGAGCCAATGATGGGAAGGTGTGTAGTTAATAAATGCAAATGAACGGAACTCATCGATTTTAATTTTAAGGTGAAATTTATTTTGATAGTTTTTCTCCTGCGATAATCCTGGCAGTGCTGTCAGTTAAATGGTTAGGCGATCTTTCCGCCGGCCCTTGCGCACTTTCCAACGGCACTTTCATGGCTGCATTATTTTCTGTGCTGCGTTCGCAGGCCACGAAGGCAACAGTACCTGCTATCACCCATAGGCCGATTTTCATTTTTTGTTTCATATGTGTTGCTTATAATAACGTCTCAATTCTTATGGAAGCCTGTTATCAAAAAAGAATTCCCGGCGCTTATTAACCGCTATCTTTTTCATGCTTTTCCTTGTTGTTCTTTATCATGGTTGTTTTTTTTTGCTTAGGGTTTGTTTGGGTTTACCGGTAGCGCTGTTTTCACCGAAGAATCCCCTACCATTTCAGGAATATTCATGGCAGCGAGCGCAGCCGCTGTTGTTTGGTCATTCCCCCCGCAGGAATATAAAACGATACTGATCAGTGGAACCAAAATAATTTGAAGGATGGTTTGTGTTTTCATTGTTTTAATTTTTTGAGTTGCCAGGTAATTAATAACACAAAGATGCTATGGCAGGGCTTAGGCTTACCTTGTTCTTATCTTAAGATTGGCTAAAGATCAGGCGGGAAATTGAAGCAGGAAACTTGTTTGTCCAGCTGTACTTTTAACTGAAATAGTGATATGCTGCAGATCGGCTAATTTTTTCACAATAGCCAACCCCAGCCCGGAGCCGGGTGTAGAAGAACTCCTGGAATCATCTGTACGATAAAACCGGTTAAATAATAAGGGGATTTGTTCTGCAGGAATTCCGGGGCCATCATTGTTTACGGACAAAATATTGTGTTTTTCATCCCAGCCGAATTGGATGAGACCATTAAAATTACCATACTTGATAGCATTATTAAAGAGGTTATCCAGGATGATACTAAAAACATTTTATCGGCCTGCACGGAAATATTTTCCGGGATATTAATTTGTACCTGCTGGTCTTTTTGAGCAAGCTGTTTTTGCCATTTGAGAACAATAGCCCGGGCAGTTTCCTTTAAACGGATACTGTCTTTTTTAACGGTGCCGGATTCCAGGCGGGCCAGCTGCAACAATTGATCGATCAGGAGGTTCAGGCGGTCTGCCTGCGCCATTACGTCCCTTATTTTAGCTTCGTATTGTTGTGGCTCTCTTTCCTTTCGGAGCAGAACTTCCAGTGTGCCCCTGATGGCTGCTAAAGGTGTTTTTATTTCATGAGATGCATCAGCAGTAAATTGTTTTTGCTGCTGGATACCAGCTTCCAACCTCGCCAACAGATCGTTAATGGTCGTGGCTAACTGGTAGATCTCATCCTGGTTTTCCGGGAGATCAAGGCGTGTATCAATCTTGGAGTCATTGATGCGGGAAGCGGTACGGATAAGCTCGTGGACGGGTGCTATCGCCCTGGTAGCAGCCATATAAATAACGGCATACAATACCATCAGCAATATCGGAAACGAAATAAACAGCGTGGCGAGCAGGTTGTTTAAAACAAAATATGATTCCTGCCGGGATACCCCTACAGATAGCTGGCCAATTAATTTTCCCTTGTCATTTTTAATCGGGAACTGGCCAAGTCTCAATCTTTGATTATCTATTTGGGTATTATAAAAATTAGCAGCTTCATTATTGGGATCAAATAAAAAATGCTTGCCTTTTAAGTTTGCAGATTTAAATACTACCTTCTCCCGATCGTCCACTATTTGAATAAAAGTTGGATTAGCTTCTATTTGTTTATGTTCTTCTTCTTCCCAATCCGGGAGTTTGTCAAGGTTAATCTCATCATCACTCCAATCTATTGAACTTAATATCGCTTCTTTTTCCAGTATGATATCTCTATCCAGGTGACGAAAGGAACTGAAATGCACCACAGCGTAGATAATGATAAATACAATTGCCGTGGTAATGGCTACTGCCAACGTATTATAGACTGCAATGCGTTTTTTGAAACTGAAATTCATACGTCGTCATTTATCCGGTAGCCTACACCCCTGATGGTTTGCACAAATGATTCCGTGCCGGGTTTGTCTAATTTTTTTCTGAGTCCGTTTATAAAAACATCTATTACTGATGTGTCTTTATCAAAATGAATGTCCCATATCTTTTCGATGATCCGCGTGCGCCTGCAAACTTTGCCCTTATTGCGCACGAGGTACTCCAGCAATGCAAATTCTTTCTGGGTTAAATCTACCGGCCGCCCATCTTTAGTTACCTGGTGCGCTTCAATATCTACCCGGATATCCCCTGCTACAAATATGTTTTGGGCCCCGGTTTTGTTGCGAAGCAACACCCTGATGCGCGCAAGCAACTCTTCAAAAGCAAATGGTTTTTTCAGGTAATCATTGGCCCCGGCTTCCAGGCCAAACACAGTATCGTCTACCGTGTCTTTCGCCGTTAAAAAAATGATGGGGACTTCTTTGTTTTCTTTCCGGATGTTTCTGCAGATCTCGATACCACTGACACCCGGCAGCATCCAGTCCAGCAGGAAAATATCATATTCGTCGATATTTTCTATCGCCATATCCAGTGCCTCTCTCCCGTTTGTTGAGACATCAACTGCAAAACCCTCCTCTTCCAGCCCGTCTTTAATAAAACCGGAAATACCTGGTTCGTCTTCTGCCAGAAAAACTCTCATAGGAGTAAGTTAATAAATATTTTAGTCCGGGATCAAAAACCTGCAGCAACACCTGCGGTAAGCCGGCTCTTGCCCGGGTGAGGCATCTATGAAAATGTTCTTCTTATCAAATGCGGGATTCCTTACCGGGGGAAAAGCGATAGAAAGCTGCAGGCAACGCGTTACCAAATTTTAGAAACCGCCAAACAATCCTCCCGTTCCGGTGTTTTAGCATTGGTACCAGGAAGTTCCTGGCTTTTTATCATAACAGGATGGGCTGCCTTTTTTATTTTTAATAACTTTGCAGCCCAAACGTAACAAATACCTGCTACGCATAAATATCATTACAAACTATATATCAATTTTTGAACATGGAAAATCAAGAACTACCGACCACCGACGCGTTGGACCTTAATGATAATACCAATCCCCATGACGGGATCGTGGCCACTGACGAACCCAAATGCCCGTTTACCGGTGCAACCCAGAAGCAAAGTTTTGGCCGCGGCCCCACAAACCGCGACTGGTGGCCGAATCAACTAAAGCTTAACATCCTGCGTCAATACTCTGAGTTGTCTAACCCGATGGGCGACAGCTTTAACTACGCCGAAGAATTCAAGACCCTGGACCTGGCTGCCGTGAAGAACGACATCTTTGAACTGATGACCACTTCCCAGGACTGGTGGCCTGCCGACTATGGCCATTATGGACCCTTTTTCATTCGTATGGCCTGGCATAGTGCAGGAACCTACCGAATCGCAGACGGGCGTGGTGGCGCGG
>JAKFCK010000067.1:0-1806 GCA_036676685.1 Chitinophagaceae bacterium
CAGGGCCATAGTTTTGAACAGGCACCGGGCGTGGTTTGCCAAAAGTGGGATAAAAAGAAAAAGCATCCATCTGGAAAAAAACACCGTTGTGGTGAAAATCGTCGCCGATAAACCAGTCTGTAACGGGTGCCTGTGGACTCACCGCTTTTATAGCCGGGTGCCCGCTTAGCGCAGCTTCTGTGCTGTAGAAGCCGGGATAGGAAGTACCCATCACACCTACATTACCATTATTACCCGGGATATTTTTAACCATCCAGTCCACGGCATCATAGGTGTCGCTGGCTTCATCTGTTTGTTTTCCTTTTTTATTTTTGATGAAGGGGCGCACGTCTTCAAAAACACCTTCGCTCATATAACGGCCTCTTACATCCTGTGTGACGAAAATATACTGTTCTTTGATGAAAGCATTTCGGTATCCCGCCCAGATGCTGGCGTATTTATCTTCGCCGTAAGGCGCACAGGAGTAGGGTGTGCGGGTGAGGAGGAATGGATGTTTTTCCGAGTTATCTTTTGGGATGTAGAAGCTTGTAAACAATTTTACACCATCCCTCATGGGGATATACACTTCTTTTTTTGTATAGTTAGCGGCAAACCAGGCACTGTCGGCATCCTGGGCCACCACTATAAATGACCACAAGCAAATGACAAGAGACAAGCATTTTTTCATATAGTTCTTGCTTTTAGAATGCTAAATTTACCGAAACTAACTTGCTATGGATCCAAATGAGCAAATAATCAACAATTTTTACAATTCCTTTCAGCGGCTGGACGCCACGGGTATGAATAGCTGTTACAGTGATGATATCGTTTTCTTCGACCCGGTTTTTGAATTGTTGCAGGCAGACCAGGCCAAAGCCATGTGGCGGATGTTATGTAAAAACGCAAAAGATTTTTCTTTAACCTACGGCAATATCAAAGCCCTTGATGAGGAGTATTACACCTGCGACTGGGTGGCGACTTACAGCTTTTCGCAAACTGGACGAAAAGTAGTGAATAACGTGAAGGCCCACATGAAAATGCTTGATGGAAAAATTGTTGAACACAGCGATGCATTCAGCCTGCACAAATGGAGTACGCAGGCTTTAGGTTTCACGGGTTGGTTATTAGGCTGGAATTCTTTTTTTCAGCGGAAGATAAAAAACAGCTCCCGGAAAAAACTGCTGCAGTTTATGCAAAAAGAGATGGGATCATGACCTTGCCCGGAGTTTAGCACAGCTGTTGAAAACAGTTGATTGCTTTTCCAGGGATTGATTTGTACATTTCTTATTCTTATCACCTAAACCAACTCTAACATGGACACATCTTTTTTGAGTAACCTGAATTGGCTGGCGGTGCTCTGCGCTGCTTTAGCTTACTTTATCCTGGGGGCATTATGGTATTCCAAAGTTTTATTTGCTGACAGGTGGCTTACGCTCACCGGTATTGATCCCAAAAACCCGGATGCCACCAAAGGTATGGCCGTAGTGATGACCAGTTCTTTTGTATTGATGTTTATTGCAGCACTTGGCATTGCGATCCTGCAAAGTAAACTACAACTCACCGGTGGCTGGATGAGTGGGATCAAACTCGGCTTGTTAACCGGTTTGTTTTTTGGTGCCACAGCCATCAGCATTTCTTACCTATACGAGAAACGCGGAGTGGGCCTGCACCTTATTAACGGAGGTTATACCGTGGTGGGTAATATCCTTGCTGCTATCATTATCTGCAGCTGGCCGTAGAAGGTAGAGGTCGAAGGTAGACGTAGAAGGTAGGGGAGAAGGAAAAAAGGGAGAAGGAAAAAAGGTATATAAAGTAGGTTCGATGCGG
>JAKFCK010000068.1:0-7572 GCA_036676685.1 Chitinophagaceae bacterium
GGTAATAGCACGGCTGCAATTCCTTTTTGGATACGCAGGGCTGTATTGGTAATCACGACTGCTTCATCCCACAAACCACTATCCAGAAAAGACTGCAACAGCACGTTCCCGCCTTCCACGATAAGCGAACTGACCTGTAGTTCATGAAGCAAATGCATCAAAAAAGATAATACCTCGTCTGCCTGGGACACTTTTACAAACCGGACATGACCGGCAATCTCATTTTTCAACAAATTGATGACGATCACCGGCGAGGAATTATCAAATATTGCAGACCCGGCCGGGATCTTTAGTTGTTTGTCTATCACCACCCTTAGTGGGTTGCGGCCTGGCCATAACCTCGTGGTGAGTGCTGGTTTATCTGTAAGGGCTGTGGTGGTACCAATCATTATAGCGGCTTCGGTAGCCCGCATTTTATGTACCCACCGATTACTGAGATCATTACTGATCTTCAATGGCCTGGAATCGCCCGCAGCAATAAATCCGTCGGCCGTTTGCGCCCACTTTAAAAAAATATAGGGGCGTTTTTTAGTATGCAGGCAGAAAAACCGTTTATTCAGTTCCAGTGCTTCCTGCTCCAGTACACCCTCCGTAACCTGGATGCCATTTTGTTTTAACAGTTCAATTCCCTTTCCATTCACTTGCTCAAAAGTATCCCGGCATGCGATCACCACCCTGGGAATCTGCTGTTTAATGATAAGATCTGCACAGGGAGGTGTTTTACCGAAATGCGCACAAGGTTCCAGGGAAACATATAATGTACTGGCCGGGATAAACTTTTTATTGTCCTCAATAACACTATTTATGCAATTGACTTCGGCGTGCGCACTGCCGTATACCTGGTGATAGCCTTCCCCGATCACCTGGTTTTGGTAAACGAGAACGGCCCCCACCAGGGGATTGGGCGCTACAAACCCAGCTCCCAACCGGGCAAGCTGAAGACACCGGGCCATATAGAATGCATCTGTTTTCAATGCCGCAAAAGTAAGGAACCAAAAATAAACTAAGTTTGTTGCCATGCGCCTGAAAGCTTTACATACCTGGTTTTTAAATGAATTGCGCCCTTTTTACGAAGCCCATGAAGCATCCGTGATAACCGGCATGCTGTTTGAAAATATCCTGCAAGCTGACAAATCGCAGATCATTAAAGAACCCGGCCGCGAGGTGGACCAAAGCCATATTGAAAATTTACAGCAGGCACTGGAACAATTGAAAACACATATGCCCGTGCAGTACGTCACCGGCACAGCATGGTTTCATAAACTGGAATTCCAGGTAACACCTGACGTGCTGATCCCCAGGCCCGAGACAGAAGAACTTGTGCAGGAAGCTGTAAGTTTTATACAAAAAGGTAATAATCTGCAGGTCCTGGATATTGGAAGCGGGAGTGGTTGTATACCGATTACTATCAAAAACAAAATTCCGGGTGTCGTGGTCACGGGGATCGATATCAGTTCGGCAGCACTGTCAGTAGCAAAAAAAAATGCAATTACCCACGATACTGCAATCACCTGGCTGCAACTGGATTTCCTGGACGAGGCGAAATGGGCCGACCTATTCGTCTATGATGTCATCATCAGTAATCCTCCCTATATACCGGAAAATGAAAAAGAGAAGCTGGATAAAAATGTTACCGCATTTGAACCCGGGCAGGCTTTATTTGTACCGGATAATGAGCCGCTTGTCTTTTATAAAAAAATTGCGGAATTTGGCAAGTTACACCTGGCAGAAGGGGGAAAAATATTTATGGAAACCCA
Organism: Chitinophagaceae bacterium; assembly: GCA_036676685.1. Taxonomy (GTDB): domain Bacteria; phylum Bacteroidota; class Bacteroidia; order Chitinophagales; family Chitinophagaceae; genus Ferruginibacter. Next base: position 1,758 of record JAKFCK010000068.1, read on the forward strand.
TGAAGATTATGCCCGGGAAGTTGCCGCACATTTTACCCAAGAGGGTTATGAAGCACTGGTAATAAAAGATTTTTATGAAAAAGAAAGAATGGTGATAGCTACTCGTTGCCCGTGACCGTGGCAGATGTGGTCGCGCCGAGTTTGCGGGCTACTTTCATCACGTTTACGATCTCACCCCATTGTGCAACAGAATCTGCATTGATGACTACTGCAGGTTTTATACTGTCTCCTTCATTGATGTATTTACGTAAAACTGATTCAAGTGAATCATGGGGAATAAGTTTCGATCCTACATAAAGGTTTTTATCCTTATCCACACTCACTACTACACTTTGCTTTTGTTTGGTATCACTTTTAGAACGTGGCACACTCATCTTGATCACATTAGGATTTGCTAAAGTGGATATCATCAAAAAAAACATTAGCAGGATAAATAAGATATCATTCAATGGCCCTGTGTCCACTTCTGAATGCTCCTCTCTTAGTTTATTTTTTCTTAAAGACATTGAATTAGTGAATGGTGAATGGTGAATAGTGAATAGTGAAACTTTCGAGATTTCTTATCGCACCTCAAATTTAAAAATCCTGGACCCTGAACCTTAAACCTTGAACCTTAAACCCCTACCTCGTCGGCTCCTGCAAAATATCAATAAACTCGCTGCTGGCTGCTTCCATCCTGTTGGCGGTCCTGTTGATTTGTGTATCCAGGAAACTATATCCAAGATAAGCAAGCATACCGATAATGAGTCCTGTAGCGGAAGTGATCAGCTTAATATACATGGCATCCGCGATCTGGCTAATGGAAGGATTGCTGATGGTGGCAAAACTTTTGAGCAACAACACCAACCCCACGATCGTACCCACAAAACCAAACAAGGGTGCGATCCGCGCAATTACGGAAAGCATGGTCAGATTTTTTTCCATTTTATACATTTCCAGCTTACCCACGTTGCTCATGCTATTTTCGATGGCATCGATTGGTTTGCCTATACGCTGAAGGCCCTTATCAATCATCCTGGCCACAGGATTATTTGTGTTTTTTGAGAGGCTGCGGGCGGCAGAAACATTACCATTCACCACGTGATCACGTATAATGCTCATAAAATTTTCGTCTATCTGGCTCGATTTTTTTATCACCAGCAGGCGTTCAATAAAAAAGTACACCGCCAGTGCAAACAAAATACCCAGGGGTATCATCAGGGGGCCGCCTTTACTTAATAAACTCCAAACCGATTCTGTTTTTGCTAGTCCGTTAGCTGTTCCGGTACTGTCTACCTGCAATAAAATATCAAACATATTTATGTTGTTGTGTTGTTGATGGTTAAAATCTTTTTTACTGACTTACCAGCGGCTTTCTTCAACTGCCTGCAAGTAAACGAAACAATTCCCGATACGCTGCACAATAAAATGTTAATACTTCCCTGCCCCGGTTGTAGCAAGGCAATTAAACCCTTTACCTCTTGCATGGTAGGGTGTACCCTATTCCTCCCTGTTCACCGTCTCCATTGAAAAAGCCGGTATACAAACGCTCCAGTATTCACACTCTTCCGTGAATGGGTTACTATAACGGACACGGCTACCTGCTTTAATAAGTATGCTTTCTCCTGCATTTACCAGCACCGTGTCGCCATCTATTTCAAATTGTTTTTTACCCCTGCTCACCAGGGTATATTCATCAAAGGCAGGATTTTGAAATGGTTCACTCCATCCTGCCGGGGCAACCATATGAGCGATGCTATGGCTCCTCTCGCCATTGCTGGCCAATCCTACATGTTCTTCTATCAGCTTCCCGTCGGTTGTAGGTACCCGGAAGGGTTTGTCCTGTTTTATGTAAGGCATCCTGTGCGATATAAAAAATGTGCTGCAAAAATACAGCACATTCCATTAAAGTACGTTTTCTTATTATTTTCAATTATTTCTTATCTCCCTGCAATTGGGTCATAGCCATGATCTGTTTCATGGTTTTCTCCATTCCATCGCTGCCACCATCCAGGAATATCACATTCCCTTTTCCATACTCGGCGAAATTTTTAATAGCTTCTACCCACATGCTGAATAAAATAACATTGGTATCCAGGTTGGCCTGTTTCATTTCAGATGCGGCCTGGCTCATACCCCGGGCTACTTCTTCCCTGAACAACGCCACACCCTGGCCACGTAACTGGGCGGCCTGTCGTTCTGCTTCGGCTGCAATTTTTATCGCATTACCTTCCGCTTCCGCAGATTTGGTTTTTGTGATCAGTAAAGCCTGGCCTTCATTTTCGGCTGCGGCTTTCAGGTTATTGCTCGCCACAACCTTGCTCATACTTTCAATGATCGCCTGGTCAAAAGTTATATCATTGATCTGCAGATCCAGCAGGTGGTACCCCCACTCTTCCAAAGAAGCATCTACGTGTTCCTTTACAAATTCCACGATATCCCGGCGCAGTCCTAAAATCTCTGATTGTTTGCGCGTAGCTACAAAAGCCCTGATATTACCTTCAATCGTACGAACAAGTGCCTGCATCAGGTCTTTATCGCTGATAAATTTGAAAGCTACCTTTTTTATGGTCTCATCGGCTTCGTTCTGAACAGCATACAACAACATCGATTTAAAATATACATTGGCCTGGTCGATCGTCACCGCCTGGAATTCCAACTCCACGGAACGGTTTTGAATACTGATCTTTTTATATATCTGTTCCACGAAGGGGATCTTCATCCGCAGGCCCGGCCGCAGGTTACGCTGGTACTTCCCAAACATGGTTACCACGCCGATAAACCCCTGGTTGATGGTGACAAAGCTGCTGAGTACACCGAACACAATCAGGATGATGTACCAGTAATCTCTTAAAAATTCCATAGCAGTTAATTTTTGCTGAAGATAGCTGTTTTTGAAACAACGCTTTATGCAGTGAAAAATAATGGTAGCGCAAAAATATACCAATCGCTGCTCAATGTGTTTAAACAGCTGCAACTTTCAAACGTTTACATCTTTACCCTGCAGCCTTTTCTTCCCACACGCAGCAAAGATGCACCAGCGTTTCTACCGCCTTCACCATATCCTGTACCCCTACCCATTCCAGTTTGCTGTGAATATTTTGCATACCCGTGAAAATATTCGGGCACGGTAGTCCCATATAACTCAGCCTGCTGCCATCGGTCCCACCACGGATGCTTTCTTTTTTCACCACCAGGCCTGCACGTCTTATGGCTTCCGCTGCATAATCTGCCACCTGTGGATGCTGCACCAGGATATCTTTCATGTTCCTGTACTGCTCCTGCTCGATGTATTCCATGCTGGCACCAGGATGCCCGGCAACAACCTCCTGAGCGATCTGCTTCAGCCTCGCATGATGATTGGCCAGCTCTGCTGTTTTAAAATCCCTTACAATAAAACCTATAGTTGTTTTTTCCGCAATGCCGCCCAACGAAACGGGATGTACAAACCCCTGCATCCCCTCCGTGGTTTCTGGGCTCCATTCGGTAGTGGGCAAAGCTGCGAGGATCTCCCCGGCGATCTTCATCGCATTCACCAGTTTATTTTTGGCATATCCCGGGTGAGCAATCACACCATGAATAATAATACTCGCGCCGTCTGCACTGAAGGTCTCATCTTCCAGGCTTCCTGCTTCACCACCGTCTAAAGTATAACCAAAAGCCGCCCCGACCTTAGCCATATCAATTTTTGCTGTGCCCTTTCCCACTTCTTCATCCGGGGTAAATACGATCCTGATGTCTCCATGCAATACCTCCGGGTTATCCAGGAGGGTTTGTACCGCCTGCATGATAATAGCTACCCCTGATTTATCGTCTGATCCAAGCAGGGTTTGCCCGCTGGCAGTGATAATATCCTGGCCAATGTGTTTTTCCAGGTAAGGTGAATCTTTTATTGACAACACTTGCGTATGGTCGTCGGGCAGCACGATATCTTTGCCGTCATAGGCCTCATGAAAGATGGGCTTCACATTGGTGCCGCTGCAGTCCGGGGCCGTGTCCACATGCGCACAATAACAAATCACCGGGATGTTTTTTTTCGGGCTGTTGCCCGGCAGCGTTGCATAAACATACCCAAACTCATCAAACTGTACCTGCTTCAGTCCCATACCCTGCAATTCGGCAAACAATATTTTGCCAAGGTCTTTTTGCTTTTCCGTGGTAGGATAAGCGGTACCGTTAGGGTCACTCTGTGTGTCTACCTGTACATAACGCATAAAACGGCTGCTGAGCATTTCTTTATGGACTACAATCATAGTTGAATATTTGAACCGCAAACTTACAATGGAGAAGCCAGATGACCTGCAATACTTCAATCGTATATTACCGGCATTTCACTTTACGGGGGAAAAGCGCTATTTTTCGACAAACCAAAACCAAAACAATGAAAAAATTAATTATCGGTTCGCTGGTAGCCGGCGTCCTGTTATTCGGCTGGCAATCCCTTTCCTGGACAGCTTTACACATACATGACGATGCTTACCTTTATACACCTGCGGAAAAAACCCTGATTGATGTATTAAGCACGCAGTTGCCAACGGATGGCCAGTACATGGTGCCCAGGTCGAAGCCGGATGCCAGCCCGGAAGAAATGGAAAAGATGGGAGCCGAGATGAAAGGGAAACCATGGGCGGTAATTACATATCACACGGCATACAAAAACGATATGGCTTCACCGATCCTCCGTGGTTTTTTGATTGCCCTGTTCTGTGCAGCAATTGTATGCCTCATCGTACAGAAATTAGCTGTAAAAAGTTTTGGAAATATTTTCGCTACTGTAATGAGTTTTGGACTGATCAGTTTTTTCTTTGTGTGGTATAACCAGCATAACTGGTTCGAGACGCCCTGGAGTGTGCTGACCGGTGAACTTATAGATATTCTCGCAAGCTGGGGGCTGGCAGGAGTTTGGTTGGGGTGGTGGTACTCGCGGGGAGTTAAGAGTTAAGAGTTATTAGTTTAAAAGAAGATAGGGTATATAAAGCCTTTAGCTCAATTTATATACCCTATTTACTTATCTACGTTTATACTTTTAATACTTTAAAACCGAACTAAACAATCTCCACCAATTCAATATCAAATACCAGTTCCTGCCCGGCAAGAAAATGATTGGCATCCAAAACAATTACCTCCTCTTTAATTTCTGTAACTACTACAGGGAAAGGCTGGCCTTCCTGGTTGCTCAGGGTCAGTTGCATACCGGCTTCCAGTTTCATATCCGCGGGCACATTTTCTTTTGGAAATTCAATGATGGCAGAAGGATCTTTTTCCCCGTATGCGTCGGCAGCAGGGATATTGATTGTCTTTTTTTCGCCTACTTCCATTCCCGGCATGGCGGCATCAAAACCTTTTATCATTTGTCCTGCACCTACGGTAAATTCCAGGGGTTCTCTCCCTGCAGAAGAATCAAACTGGTCTCCGCTTAATAATTTACCTGTGTAGTGCACCTTTACTACATCCCCGTTTTTAACTTGTGCCATAACATTTGTTTTTTAGATAAAACCATCTTTACAATGACCTAAGTCAAAGCATTTGAAAATGGCTTAAATGGTTAAATAAAATGCCGGCCGGGGCCGGACAAATTGAGATGCAAAGTAAATGATAAATGAGCAAAAGCTTTGAAAATATTTCCGCAACTTAGCTATATGAAACGATCCTTATTTCTTTCCCTCCTGGTAATCAGCACACTGGCCTCCTGCGCACAAACCAAATCACTGCCGGTGGCTGTCCCTGGCCCAGTCATCACCGGCGCAGAGCGTATGCAAGTATACCTGCCGCTCCTAAAAGGTAAATCCGTAGCGGTTTTTGCAAATCCAACAAGTGTTCTTGGCAAAACCCACCT
>JAKFCK010000069.1:0-3980 GCA_036676685.1 Chitinophagaceae bacterium
TCGCCATTGGTAACAAAGATAAATAAATCCTTTACTGCTGCGGACTCGCCGCAATTATTATATGCAGTTTCAACGAATTTATGTAGGTTTGGGAGTAAAGCTGCATTTTTGAAAAAAATAATTTTTTCACTTTTATTATTCTTCTTCGGCTACCTCGTTTTGGGCCAGGTGGCTGCCGATTTGAATATCGTGCAAACTGATACAGCACTTAGCGTCACCTCTATAGAAGATCGCACTTTTTTATTTGTTGACAGCGTTGGTCCTCGGCCGATAGAACAGGTAGCTGCCGGGGAATTTGTTCCCCTCCGCAGTTTTATGGCATTAGGATATGTACCGGCCAGGTTACTGGGCAAGAGATTTTACACCCGCTTCACCCTTAAAAATAACAGCGCTGCAACACGTCATTATTTTTACTACCCCGGAAAGTTATACCGGAAGTTGCAATTGTATAAAATCGACAGCGCGGGTTTGCCCCATCCGTTGGAAACGCGCGGACTCAGGGATGGCTTTATACCTATTGAGGTGCGGGCGGGTACAACCGTTACCTTCCTGCTAAAGTCTGTATTTTTCAAAACAAACCTTAACGCGCTTCGATCGGTACTCATCGCACCGGGCCACCTGGAAACCTTCAAGAACAGGATGTATCGTTCGCTGGATGAAAGAAAGGTAGTGGGCATATTGCTCAGCGGGATGTTGATGATGATGATCCTGGCCACCTTGTTGAACTTTTTCATTACCGGGAAAATTGAATTTTTGCATAATTCAGTTTATTCCGTCTGTATGTTCCTCCTTATTTTTCTTACCTCTTATCTTGGTGGCTATCCAGGTTGGTTAAGAGGTTTTTTCCTTAGTTATCTTGACCTGCTACTGCTTATAGGTGGCACAATCTTTTATCTCGCTTTTACCCGGAATTTTTTGAACACCAAAGAATTACACCCCGGGCTCAACAAGTTTCTCTATATCGAGGCATGGGTACTGGGTATACTGATGGCAATGTATACCGTATTACATGTTGGTTTCGATCTTTACACCTACGAGATCATTTTTGAAAACGTGCTTAAGATAATGGCGCTGGCCGCAGGGGTGGTATATATCTACCTGTCGCTAAGGCAAAAGAACAAACTCATGAATTACCTTGCTATTGGCGCCGCAGTACAGGTCTTTTTCTTCATCATTTCTCTGGTACTTAACCTATCCGAAATAGGGAGCAACTCTATCTACCGCTCTCCTTTTTTCTATTTTGAATTAGGTGTTGTTTTTTCCATCATTTTTTTTCTCCTGGGATTATTTTATAAGAACCGGCAACAACTCACATCCAGGATCCAGGAACAGGAAGCCATGAAGCTGGAAGCAGAAAAACAACATTTTGCAAATCAACTTTCCATTTACAAGGTTCAGCAGGAGGAAAGAAACCGTATCAGCGCAGATATGCATGATGACCTGGGGGCAGGTATGACCTCTATCCGGCTGTACAGTGAACTTGCCAAAAGCAAATCAGGAGAACATATTTTACCGGAGATCGAGAAGATCTCCGCATCGGCAGATGAGTTGATCAATAAAATGAACGCCATCATCTGGAGTATGAGTAGTCATAATGATACACTGGGTAATATGGTAGCGTATATCAGGAGTTATTGTATAGAGTATTTTGAAAACACCGGTATTCAACCCAATATTGTGATTCCTGAGAAAATACCTGCCCTGGTGGTCAATGGTATTATCAGGCGAAATGTGTTCCTGGTGGTAAAAGAAGCCCTGCAAAACGTGGTGAAACATGCTAATGCCACCCAGGTAAATATCATCCTTGGCAAGGAGCCAAACGGGTTCTCGCTGGTGATCCATGACAACGGGAAAGGCATCGACTTCAATAATATCAGGCAATTCAGCCACGGGCTGAAAAATATGAAAAAAAGAATGAATGATGTGGAAATTGAATTTGCCGTAGAAAATGATAACGGTACCCGGATCCGGCTGTTTCGCAAAACCCGGTGATCATTTTTTTTTGAAGAGGCTCGCAAATAGTAATACCCAACCGGCAATAAAACTTAACCCTCCCAGTGGAGTGAGAGCCCCGATCCACCTGTACCCCGGCTGAACTGTCGCCTGCAGCAAAGCCAACATGTACAAAGAACCACTAAATAAAATAATTCCCGTGATAAAAAGCCAACCCGAAATTCTGGTGGCTTGAAAGCTATAGTCCTTGTATAGAATGCCGGCGATCAAAAGGGCAAACACATGGTAAAACTGGTATCTCACTGCTGTTTCAAAAGTAGCAAGCGCAGTATTGTTCACGTAATTTTTTAAACCATGAGCAGCAAAAGCACCCAGGCCAACCGACAATGCCGCTAGTATACACGCAGTTTTTAAAAAGCCTCTATGCATAATTATGTTTTAAATAATCCCAGTTCATTTATAGAATCCGCTGTTGCGGTTGCAGCATCAAGTATGATAACCGCCTGGCCGTAAAAAGGTTCCCGCTCTAATAATTTTGTGCTGATGAAAGCTCTCATCGCCATTTCGTCCATTCCCTGCAGCAATGGACGTTTGCCTATATGCTTTTTAATGTTATTTATGATAAACTCCGGCTCAGCCTTTAACAGTACAGTGGTGCCGTGTTCTTTCATCCATGCCATATTATCAAAAAAGCAAGGGGCCCCTCCCCCGCAGGCGATAATAGTTTTCCTATGATCGGCCATCCGGCGGAGTAATGCTGCTTCTTTACTGCGAAAATAACCTTCTCCTTTTTTTGCAAAAATATCAGCGACTGTCAACCCTTCTTCTTCTTCAATTGCTTCATCAAGGTCAATAAAATGATACCCACACTTTTGCGCCCAGATCCTGCCCCAATGGGTTTTGCCCGTTCCCATAAAACCGACCAGGAAAATAAGTTGTTGTTTAACGGTATCAAATAGGGGATCAAGATGCACTTTGCTTTTTTGTGTAAAGAAAACAAAAAATAAATGGTTGGAAATATGAAACGACTCAGCCTGTTAGTTCTTTTTTCGATAATCGCCCCTTTTCCATGCCTTTATAAATTCATTCCAGGCAAAGGGGTTAAAGATGTTTTGAGGAGCGGCCTGCCCTGAATAATAGAGTTTTTGGGCGCTTTGCCGAAGATATTGGTTACTGGCCTCCCGTCCGTCAGACGGCAATGATGCCATTAGCACTCTCCTGGTGGCATCATTGGTATTGCTCCTGGCAATTGTGATATCATCATCCGGTACCTTGGTATTTACAAAATCGCGTTCAAATTGCTGGCGACTGGGCCTGGGCTTGATGATGGTTGCGGGTAGAAAAACCGTATCAGCCACCATCAATTGGATGATACTATGCTGGTTACCTTCCAGGCTTTGCGGGATATTTACAAGAATTGGCTTATATCCTACACTGGTAAATTCTATTTTATCTCCCTTTAATACCACGATGCTAAAAACGCCCCGGTCATTTGTAATGGTTCCGCGGTTCTGTCCTTTTACCACGACACTTACCGCAGGAAGACCCTCCAGGCTGTCTGCAGTCATCACCACGCCATATAATTGCACAACGGAGTCTTTAAAGGATTCAAACTGGGCTCTGGCGGCAGTAGGAAGAATAAAAAGAAGAATAAAAATGAATTGTAAATTTTTTTTCATGCCGCACACTTTTAAAGTGCTTTATATATTTTAAAATGTGCTGCTCATAGCTGTGATCACTCCGGGAGCGATTGGCCAGGTGCATTCTTATGGAACTATCCTTTGGTTAATGGTAAACTGCTGGTTTCAAAAATAAGAACATTTCGTATCTAATAAACAAAGTAAGGCCTTCAGGGTTTAAATTTGCCCCAGTAAAATGTTTTTTAACAAATAATTGAACCATGACCAAAGAAGATATTCTAAAAGCGCTGAGTAATGTACAGGAGCCAGACCTGGGAAAAGATCTGGTGACCCTTAACATGATCCAGGATTTAGAGATCGAGGGGGATAATGTATCCTTTACGATAG
>JAKFCK010000070.1:0-2771 GCA_036676685.1 Chitinophagaceae bacterium
TTAATGGTCGATGTTCAATAGACGTTTGTTGGGGAGAAAGTGATTTCTCTTCATTTGATTTACTGCAATAAAAAGACGGGGTAAACACTCCGTCTTTTTTATTTAACCGCCCGGCAAGGTTTCCCTTTTGGAACATCCCGATTATTTCGGGAAGGGGCCAGGGGTTACGCCTTTTTATATAACTGCCCCGCAAGGTTCCCCATTAGGGGTCAGGGGTTACGTCTTTTTATATAACTCCCCGCAAGGTTCCCCTTTAGGGGTCAGGGGTTTTTTCAAGCATTATGTTTGATATCCTGCCCTATACCCAGCTGTTCTACCATTGACAATTGATCAATGTACAGGTTTGTTTCTGCTACCTTTCCATTCCTTAGTTTGCTGATATAGCAGCCGAAGTTGTGAACAGGTTTGTTTTGGGGAGGAATGTCCGGCATGTCGTCCCTGAAATGCAGCTTCCCTTTTTGAGTGCCTGAGAATTCGTATTCTGCTACCACTTCATCTTCCAATGCAGCTGTTGAACGGATGTTCAACCTAAAATCCGGGAAAGCGGTGTTCCATGTTTCAAAATAATCCCTGACTTGTTTTTTCCCCCTGTAAGTTTCTGTACCCCCGTTAATTTTCCAGATCACATTTTCATCACAAAGGCTGAGAAATTTTTCAGCATTGTGTTGGTTCCAGGCATCAATCACCTGGTCGTTCAGTTTTAAAACCTCGTTCTGGTTCATAATAGCCTCCTTTTAAAATGGTTAAAAAAATTGTGTAATTCAAAAAATGCGGGCACAAATTATAATAAAAAACTGCTGATATAAAGGGGAAATTATGCACAGCCGGTATGTGTTTGAGCCTGTGGAAGGTGGAAGGAACGGGGGACGATGAATGTCAGTAGGCAACAAGCAATGACGATGGGCAACAGGCAAAAGATAATTGGCAATGACCAGTGGAACGAATGGACTGCCGTCTACCTTTTCCCCTTTCCCCTTTACCGCCTTCTGCCTTCCGGCGTCTTATTAAATTTCTTATCTTCCTCTATTAATACAACCTCTTAAAAACTAACTATGCAACAACAGGAAATTCTGAAGGACCAATTGATCAATCTTGATTACAGCCTCGTAAGGGCGGAAGGCGGCAAGAGATTTTTGAACTATGTTATTGACCTTGTTTTATTTTATGTGCTTGTCTTTGGGTTGAGTTTTGTGATTGCCCTTATTTCACCTGATTCTTTAATGTGGCTTACCGAAGATTCCACCGGCCTCGGGCTGCTGGATCGCCTGGTAACCCTGGTCTGTTATGCTATTTATATGTTCATTATTGAAGCCTTGTTTAAAGGAAAATCCCTGGGCAAACTCATCACGCGCACCAGGGCTGTAAACCTGGATGGCAGCAGCATCAGTGTAAGCACTGCACTGGCAAGGGGTTTTAGCCGGGCTGTACCGTTTTGTGTTTTGAGTGCTTTTGGTACGCCATGTAACCCCTGGCAGGACAGGTGGACCGATACCATGGTGATCGATGAAAGACAATCACATTTACTGGATCCTGTTGCAGCTTAAACGCAATTTTTTGTAGCTTGGTTGTCTAAATTTTTTCCCGGATGAATGCACATCAACTGCTGGCAACTGCCACGTTTATTTTGACAGGGCTGGCGGGCAGCGCTCAAAACATTTCCTACAATGACGCCATAGAAGCTCAGATAAAAAAAGTGGAGAACAATCTTGCTGGTCCCGTGCAGTTGAAGGACAGCAACAATAGGATGAACCTGCAGGAGCGTATGGCTTTTTATAAAGTAAAGGGACTGAGCATTGCGGTAATCCACAATTATAAAATTGTATGGGCAAAGGGTTATGGCTGGGCCGATGAGGCGGCAAAAAAACCAGTGACAACACAAACGCTTTTCCAGGCGGCATCCATCAGTAAGTCGCTGAATGGAGTAGGGGTATTAAAACTTGCGCAGGATAAAAAAATCGACCTGTACCGGGATATCAATGATTACCTCCGCACCTGGAAATTTCCCTATGACTCTTTAAGCAAAGGCAAAAAAATTACTGCCGCCCATTTGCTGAGCCACACCGCCGGCCTGTCCATACATGGTTTCCCGGGATACCCCAATGATGATACGATTCCAATGGTACCGCAAATACTGGATGGAATACCACCCGCTAATACCAGGGCGGTACGTTCTCTTTGGGAGCCCGGCCTCCGGTACAAATATTCCGGTGGTGGCACCACTATTTCTCAGCAACTGCTGATGGATATTACCAAACAACCCTATCATGAATATATGTGGCAGCAGGTACTCAAACCCATGGGTATGCAGATGAGTACTTACCAGTTGCCGCCCGCTGCAGACCGGAAACCATTCCTGGCCACCGGTTACCAGTCAGACGGCAAAGAGGTGAAGACCAAATTTCATTTATATCCTGAGCAGGCCGCCGCTGCATTGTGGACCAACCCTACCGACCTCGGGTTATATATTGTAGCCACGCAACAAAGCCTGCTTGGCAAGCCGGGCAAAGTATTGAACCCGGAAATGACGAAGCTGCGCCTGACGCCTTATATAGACAGCAATGCTGCGTTGGGCGTTTTTGTGGAAACCAGGGGAGGAGAAAAATATTTCGGGCACGGTGGATCCAATGCGGGGTTCCGCAGCAACTATACCGGCAGCTTTACCACCGGCAACGGCGTGGCGATCATGGTGAACAGTGACAATGGCCGCATTATCGACTAACTCATCAACAGCGTGGCCACTGTATACGGCTGGAAAGATTATTACCAACCTA
>JAKFCK010000071.1:0-8478 GCA_036676685.1 Chitinophagaceae bacterium
AACAGCCGTACAAGAAAAGGCAAGCGTAAAACGGTTGCCGGTAAGAAGAAAGCAGCTAAGAAGTAATAGTCAGGTATTCTTAATTCTGGATTCAGCATTAAGAATTCTTAATTATAAGGCTTACATAAACATGAATCAATTACGGATCGCCTCGTAAGCCGGCAGGAGGGTTGATTCAATCCCGTTAAAAATGTGAGATTTTAAATATTAAAGATTACCTCGGTAAAAAAATTATGGCAAAAGCACAAGTACAGCAGCAAAGCGCCAAAGCGGCTGCGAAAAAAAGAGTAGTGAAAGTGGATGCATATGGAGATGCGCATATCTCAGCTACCTTCAACAACATTATCATCAGCCTTACCAACAAGCAGGGACAGGTGATTTCCCGGCAGGGTTTTTTGCACTCGCTCGTGAATTCTTTGTATCACCGCAGCCAGGGAGATTTTACAAGAGGCACTTTTCGTGTGAAAGGTGATACGATCGATATTAATCTTCCTTATGTAGACTTCGGTTACCGCATTAGTTTTTTCGGGGACGAGATCGAGAGCATCGAAACCCTGGAACTGTCTTCAGGAAAACGCATCAGTTCGGTGGAAAATGCCGCCATCTTTCCAGCGAATCTATACATTGCGCCTAAAGATATGCTGGGGCAGGTGATCAGCGAAATCCAGGATGAAACAGCAGCGCAGGTAGAATATTTTAAAAACTCCGGTAAATATATAGAAGCACAAAGGATCGAGGAAAGGGTGAATTACGACCTGGAGATGATCCGCGAGCTGGGTTATTGTATGGGTATAGAAAACTATTCCCGCTTTTTTGACCGGAGGAAACCAGGCACCCGCCCTTTCTGCCTGCTGGATTATTTTCCCAAAGACTATCTCACCATTATTGATGAAAGTCACCAGACTATCCCGCAGATAAGCGGTATGTATGGTGGTGACCGCAGCCGCAAACTGGTATTGGTGGATTACGGATTTCGCCTGCCGTCTGCAATGGATAACCGACCACAGAATTTTCATGAGTTTGAAAACCTCACTAACCAGATGGTATTCGTTTCCGCAACACCCGGGGATTATGAATTGGAAAAATGTGGTGGTGTAGTAGTCGAACAGGTTGTACGCCCAACCGGCCTGCTCGATCCGCCCATAGAGATCCGCCCCTCCGTGAACCAGATCGATGACCTGCTGGAGGAAATTGACAACAGGATAAAAAAAGGTGACCGCGTGCTGGTAACCACCCTTACCAAAAGGATGGCAGAAGAGATGGATAAATACCTGCACCGCATTAACATTAAGAGCAAGTACATCCACAGCGAAGTGCATACACTGGAAAGGGTGGAAATATTACGTGAATTGCGTTTAGGCATAATAGATGTACTCGTGGGCGTAAACCTTTTGCGGGAAGGCCTGGATCTTCCTGAAGTGTCCCTGGTGGCAATATTGGATGCCGACAAAGAAGGTTTTCTGCGGAACGAAAGAAGCCTTACACAGACCGCCGGAAGGGCAGCACGTAACGTGGATGGCCTGGTTATTTTTTACGCGGATAAGATGACGGAGAGCATGCAGAAAACCATTGATGAAACGCAGCGCAGGAGAGAAAAACAAATCGAATATAATATCAAACATGGTATTACACCTACCACGATCGTGAAAACCAAAGAACAGGTTTTTGCACAGGGCAGCGTGTTGGATGTAAAAGGATATGATCCCAGCAACCCTTATTCCATTGGCCCGGATGAGGAACTGGTGACCATCGCAGCCGAGGACCAGGAAGTGTATAAAACCATTCCGCAGATGGAAAAGGCCGTGAGCAAAACAAAAAAGGAAATGGAGAAAGCCGCCCGTGACCTGGATTTTATGGAAGCAGCCAGGTTGAGAGATGAAATGTTTAAGCTGCAGAAGGAACTGGCTGAAATGAAGAAGTGAATGACCGTTGCGTAGCCATGTCTTGTGATTTGCATTTATTAATTACACACAGTCATTTTTCCTGCTTAGACTACCTATTTTTGCTCAAATGACGTCCGGGCATTTATGCGAGTTTACCAAACCAACCTCTTTAAAGTCGTATTACTGTTCACCTTATTCCTGGGGTCAAACGAGGCTTTCGCTCAACCTTGCACAGGAACCATTTCAGGTTTTCCCTATAATGAAGGATTTGAAACAGATAATGGCAACTGGACTACCGGCGGCATTGCGTCCGATTGGGTTTGGGGTACTCCCGCAAAATCAGTGATCAGCAGCGCAGGCGGCGGCGCCCGGGCCTGGATCACGGGTGGCTTAACCGGTTCTTCCTATAACAACGGCGAAAATTCCTGGCTGCAAAGCCCCTGTTTTGATTTTACATCTCTAAGTTATCCGCAGATCAGTTTCAAGGTATTCTGGGAAATGGAAAGACAATATGACGGTGCCTCCATGCAATATTCTACTAATGGCGGAACTTCCTGGACTATCCTTGGAAGTATTAGCTCTAACACGAATTGCCAGGGAGAGAACTGGTTCAATACAAACGCAGTTACTTTCTTAAGTAACGTTAACGGTTGGTCGGGCAACATCCAGCCCCAAAGTGGAATTTGTTTAGGCGGCAATGGAAGCGGCCGCTGGCTAACGGCGAAGCATACCCTGGCTGCCCTGGCGGGCCAGGCGAATGTTCGTTTTCGTTTTTTATTTGGAGCAGGAACTACATGCAATGCATTTAATGGTTTTGCTATTGACGATATACAGGTGGGCGAAGCTCCCCCACAAACTGTGAGCATCGCCAGTACCTGTAATAGTAGTAATGACATCTTGTTTTCAGCAACCGGAACCTGCATCCGGACTTATGCCTGGAATTTTGGTGATCCGGGCAGTACGGACAACAGTGCTTCAATGCCGACCCCGGTACATCGTTACAATAACCCCGGTACTTATACCGTCACGCTTACTGCCGGTTTTGAATCCGGGCCTCCGGTAACCACAACCACACAGGTAACAGTGATCGGCCTCAACCAAACGATCACATGGCCGGGTGCGTGTAATAACACAGCGGACGCAAGCATAAGTGTGATAGCAACAGGAAGCAGCAATCCATATTTCTATAGCTGGAATACCAATCCTCCCCAAACAACTTCCTCTATTACTAATCTCGGGGCGGGTACTTATACGGTGAACGTGAGCTCACCCGGAGCTTGCAGCAACAGCAGCATATTCACACTGACACCCACGAGTCCCGTACAGTTTTCCGCACTGCTTTACCCGGAATTCTGTGGCAACCAAAATGGTGCAATTGATATGATACTAACCGGTGGTACCGGCCCTCTTGTTTATCGGTGGTCAAACGGTGGTAATACGGAAGACCTTAGTGGCCTTGGCGCAGGAACTTATTCTTTGGAAGTGTCGGATGCGAACGGCTGTAAATTCAGCAGCAGGATAATGACGGTGGGAAGCGTTGACAGTTCACTGGCCGTGAACCTCGGCCCGGATGTAAATATTTGCCCCGGGCAAACCATCAAACTTTCGCCGGGAAATTTTGCCGGTTATCTCTGGCAGGACGGAAGCACGGACCCGACTTTTAACGCCCGCGCAGCGGGTACTTACTATGTGCAGGTAGAGGATACACTGGGCTGTATCGGAACGGATACGATCCAGGTGAAAACTGATTGCTCAGGGGTCTATTTTTCTTCTGCATTTACGCCTAACGGTGATAACCGAAATGATGATTTCGGGCCGCTGGGAAATGTCTCAGCCTTAAATAATTACCGGCTGTTGGTATACAATCGCTACGGGGAGCAGGTCTTTATGAGTAATGACCCACAGGGAAAATGGAACGGTACTTATAAAGGAGGACGTCCCAACACAGGCACTTTTGTTTGGGTGGCTGAATATACACTAAACGGGCAGCAGCAATCGCGGAAAGGTACGGTGACGCTTATACGATAAAAAAAATGTGCAAACTGAACTTGTCAATTTGCACATCATCTATAGAATTTCTTATAGGTCAGTCTTGTTTTTCCGGGCGCATCATCGGGAAAAATAACACGTCTTGTATGGAATGCTGGTTCGTAAGCAACATGGCGATACGGTCAATTCCAAACCCGATTCCGCTGGTGGGCGGCATGCCATATTCCAGGGCCCTTAAAAAATCGTGATCTATAAACATTGCTTCATCATCTCCACGCTCCATTAATTTGGTTTGTTCTTCAAAACGTTCTCTTTGTTCTATGGGGTCGTTCAACTCACTGTAGGCATTCGCAATTTCTTTACCGTTGCACATCAATTCAAAACGTTCAACAAGCCCTGGTTTGCTGCGATGTTTTTTGGTAAGCGGGCTCATTTCCACCGGGTAATCTGTGATAAAGGTGGGCTGAATGTAATTCCCTTCACATTTGGATCCGAATATTTCATCGATCAGTTTTCCTTTACCCCATTTTGCGTCTGCGTGTATGCCTAACTGTTTGCACACATCCCTGACACCATCTTCATTCATTTCACTGATATCAAAACCAGTGAATTCTTTGATTGAGTCATACATGCTGATCCTTTTGTAGGGGGCTTTAAAATCAATTTCTTTATCGCCCACCATCACCGTAGAAGTGCCGTTGGTAGCAATGGCAGTTTTCTCCAGCATCTGCTCCGTGGTATCCATCATCCATTCGTAATCTTTGTATGCCACGTAAAATTCCAACACGGTAAATTCGGGGTTGTGGGTGCGGTCCATGCCTTCGTTGCGGAAGTTGCGGCTAAACTCATACACCCATTCAAAACCACCGACGATCAATCTTTTTAAATACAGTTCATTGGCGATCCGCAGGTACATTGGCATATCCAGCGCATTGTGATGTGTAGCAAATGGCCGGGCTGCTGCTCCTCCTGGAATACTCTGCAACACTGGCGTATCTACTTCCAGCCCACCCCGCTCATTCAAAAATTCGCGGATGGCATTCATCATTTTAGTTCTCTTAATAAATGTTTCCTTCACACCCGGGTTTACGATCAGGTCCGCATACCGTTGCCTGTAGCGAAATTCGGGGTCTGTCACTTCATCAAATGTTTCCCCTTCTTTTTCCCTTACCACGGGCAATGGTTTTAGAGATTTTGATAAGAGGCTGAACTCTTTAACATGCACAGAGGTTTCCCCGGTTTTGGTTGTAAAAACATATCCCTTGATACCTATAATGTCTCCGAGATCCAACATCTTCTTCCAAACGGTTTGGTAAAGGCTTTTATCCTCACCAGGGCAGATATCATCCTGTTTGATATAAAACTGGATCTTGCCTGCCGAATCCTGCAATACCGCAAAATTTGCCTTACCCATATCCCGCACACTCATGATACGGCCTGCAAGACACACATCTACGAAATCTGCTTTGTTTTCTTCTCCTTTATAGTGTTCTTTTATATAAGCTGAATTGGTATTAACGGGATATAATGCAGCCGGGTAAGCATCAATACCCATTTTGGTTAATTCTGTCAATTTTTCCCTCCTGATCAGTTCCTGCTCCGATAAATGTTGTGTACTCATATTATTTTTAAATTGGGCAGCAAAGGTAATCCTTGAAAGGCAGGCCGCCAAGGCCTGTAAAACAGTTTGTTTGGACATTCAGCCGCAGTTGCCGCTAAATTGGCAGTAAACTTGCAATAGATTGCGAAACCTCTCAACTATGCGCAAAATATTTACATTGATCGCTGCTGTGCTTACCCTCAGTTCCTGCGAAGTATTGAATCAATTACCTGCCGGCACCTTCCCGACAACCGGTGGATTAAGCCAGGCCGAAGCTGCCCAGGGGATCAAAGAAGCCCTCGGCCAGGGAATTTCCAAATCCGTTTTACAGTTAAATACTGTTGATGGTTTTTTCAGGGATGCAGCTTATAAGATCCTGCTGCCACCGTATGCAAAAAAAATTGAAAACACTTTAAGGACCATTGGCTTAAACAGCCTTGTAGACAAAGCTATTCTCCAGATAAACCGGGGTGCTGAAGATGCTGCAGGTTTTGCAAAACCCATATTTATAGATGCGATTAAAAGTATGACACTGCAGGACGCCATTGGGCTTGTAAGAAACGGGGATACAAGTGCAACTCATTTTTTCAGGGTGAAAACAACAGAGAAATTAATGGCAGCCTTTAAACCGGTGATTCAATCCTCTTTAAATAAAGTGGATGCCACTAAATATTATGGTGACCTTGTATCGAAGTACAACAGTCTGCCTACCACTTTTAATAAAGTAAACCCTGACCTCGCCAATTTTGTGACAGACAGGGCCATTGTTGCCTTATTTGACCTTATTGCAAAAGAAGAAGTAAATATCCGGACCAACCTTGCGGCGAGGAGCACAGATATTTTGAGGAAAGTTTTTGGAGGAGCGTATAGATAGTGTGCAAATTTCAATTGAAAGCAGAAGTGAATGTTTATGTTTCTGCTTTCAATTGAAAAAATTAATTGTCTTTGCTCTTATTTGACGGCGGAAATCCCTAAGCATCCTTGAATTACCAGAATGAAATTCTAAACTCAAAAGAAAATAACTCCCGAGGACGAAACCCCCACTCCCCTGCCACGATGTCGATCAAAGCACTCCTTAAAGTGCGTTTCAAATCTTTTTCTATTGTTTCAATTTGTTTAATGTTATTTAATACACCCTATTTGGCCCTGCCGTAGTTTTCATATTCTGCCTTGATAAATAGGACCTGTTTCGCAAATGACTTTCATTACGGATCTTATCCGGCATAAGATTGACTCCGGGCGAGGAAATTTCCCGCGCCAACCTTGAAGCATGAACCACTGATATTCCGGAGGGTTTTTGGAGGAGTATACAAATAGTTTATGAGATTCTAAAAGAAAGGCAGTATATTTTTGCTTCTTCTAAAATAAAGATGCGATCGCCTCTCCGATCGCTATAATAAACAAGGTTAGCCCAGCTGACACTCCGACAATCCCTACTATTAAGCCAACCCCAGCACTCTCCCTGGTGCGTTTTTTATCTTTCTCAATTATTTCAATTTTTTGAATACTGTTGAGATCCAAACTGTTCGGCCCGGCTATCGTTTTGGCATCTGGCGTAATATAAAAATGAACTTCGTTGAGCACATGCCGGTCATGTGGAATCTTAGTTTTGTATCTCAGTTTTCCGTTACGCCCGTTTATAAGGTGTAACCGGTGATCAACACCGGGATTTTGTAGTAAACTGACGATTACCTGCTTATCCTTACTAATACTCGCATTCCTCATAAAAAAAGCCCTGTCACCGTTCCTTAGGATAAAATATCTTTTCTCGTTTTTGAGGCTATCGATCGCCTCAGCTTTATGGATGTTGCCGGGCGATTGTAATTGGGTTGCTTTATAATAATGATTACAGCCCGTTAATAATACCATCGCTCCGATGACAAAAAGTTTTTTCATTTTTTAACTAATTTGCATTCCTGTAGTTCTGTATCAGTTGCCTGGAACTACAATCAGTTTAATGTGATGTCCACCAGTTCCTCAAGGAAGTCCTGGAAAACAGGCTTAAGATCGCTGTCGCTATCGGTGCCGTAATTCACAAAAAGAATATGAAGCACTTTTTTGTTGGGGAAATAAAACAGGTTGGCGTTATAACCCAGGTCCCTTCCTTTGTGCCCTATGCCCGCATCGATCCCCCGGTTTAGATATGATTTCTGGATGCCATAGCCGTACAAGTTGGTCCCATCCTGCTTTCCATAGGTTTGCATAATTGACATAGATGAAGGTTCCAGGAACGTTTGTTTTAAAAACAATACGTCAGCAAATTTGTAGAGGTCGAAGAGATTGCTGTAGAGGCCTCCATAACCATTGCCCGAGCCTGTGACAAGATTAGATACATTCACCAGGCTATTATTGTTGTAAAGATCAAAGTATCCCTGTGCCACGGAATTGGGTAAAACATCGTGTGGTTGATAAAATGTGTTTTCCAATCCAAGTGGAAGAAGAATTTTTTGGCGCAGCAATTCTTCATGTTTTAGGCCGGTTGCGTATTCCATCACCAACGTAACCAGGATAGTATTGGTATTAGAATAAACGGCAGTGTCGCCCGGCCGAAACAAGGAAGATTTATCGTAAATAAATGACAACAATTCTTCCTGTTCCCATTTCTTATTAGGGTTATTGAGAACCGCCAGGTAAAATGCATCTTCTTCGATAACATCGGGGATACCGCTCTCATGTTTGAGCAACTGCCCCAGGGTAATGCTGTTGCCATTCTCAATTTTGGACAGGACCCTGGTCGGGATCCAGGTGCTGATTGGCTTGTACAAAGCTTGATAACCCAGCCCGGTGTTGAGGGAATCCTCAAATAATTTGAACATCAAGACTCCCATAAAAAGTTTTGTGATGCTGGCGGCTTTGGAAACTGTTCCGGGTACGAAATCAATATTATTTTCAATATCAGCTTTCCCGGCTGCACCCACCCATGTGCCGTTTACATCATTTACTAAAAGTGAAATACCTGGTAAACCCTTCATCCTGTATTTTTCCAATAAAGCTTTAATCATCGCT
>JAKFCK010000072.1:0-1800 GCA_036676685.1 Chitinophagaceae bacterium
TGGCTTCAAGATAATTTACGAGGAGCCAGCCTTAAATCTGGTGGTCTTAGTCACTAACGGTCCCACCAGCATCACTCTCTGGCAAACAGATCAACCAGTTCAGAACAATAAACACACCGCCTCTTATCCTATTTTTAGAACCCGGGAGGCCGAAAAAATAAAACAATCTCTGCAAGAAAGGGGGGTAAAAACCGACGAAGTAATTGATGATGGTTTTGTTAAATATTTCTTTTTTTATGATCCTGACGGCAATGTGCTGGAGGCCTGCCAGGTACATGGATAAAAATAAATTAATGACTCTCAAATTTAAAATAATCACCGCTAGCATTTTGTTGCCAAAAGCAGGGCTGAAGTTTTGAAGCCTATATTAGAGATTAACATTAAGTGTCGGTTTTACCACCTTCCGGAATATGCAGCTCACTGATGGAATTTTTTAAACACATCACAGCAGTGAAAAAAAAAGATAAATGATATGACTAAACTAATACCCTTAACAGCCTTACTATTTCTATTTATTTCTTGCCAAGCATCTGCTCAAACGCTGGATATACTAAAACAACAGATACAACAAATCATTTCGACAAAGAACGCAGAAGTAAGCTTTTCAATTAGTGGAAATGATAGAGGAGACACGTTATCAATAAGCGGTGACAGACGTGTTCCAATGCAAAGTGTATTTAAGTTTCATATTGCGTTAGCGATGTTATCTGAAATTGACCAGGGGAGGTTTTCTTTAAGCCAAAAAGTAAAAATCGCACAGAAAGATCTTTTGCCAGGTCTTTATAGTCCACTCAGAGAGAAATATCCAAAAGGGGGAAACTTTACAATTGCAGAAATTTTAGAGTACACGGTTTCTCAAAGCGATAATGTGGGTTGTGATGCTTTGTTAAGGCTATTAGGGGGACCTCGAATAGTGGAGGACTATTTTGTGAAAAAAAGTTTTAAAGATATATCGATAAAAATCAATGAAGAAGTGATGCAGAGTAATTGGGATTTACAATTTCAAAATTGGACGACCCCAAACACTGCAAACGAAGTGCTGGCTGCTTTTTATTACAACGACAAAAATCTCTTATCCAAAAAAAGCTATGACTTCATCTGGAGAGTAATGAGAGAAACCGAAACAGGTAAAGGAAGATTAAAAGGACAGTTGCCTAAGGGAACTATTGTTGCCCATAAAACGGGTTCGTCGGGAACGAATCCCACCCTCTCCGCCAACTCTAAGTTCAATTCCTGCAACAGAAAGAGAGCCTTGACGCAAGTCGCGTACGAGTTTTGTACGCTTTGGCGTTTGGGGTGGCTTCCCGGTGCGACGGCCCTGCATGAGATGACCAGTTCGGTCGGGCACTGCCGGCCGGCCAACTCCGCCTCAGTGCCTTTAGCCTCTACCGTTCGCCAACCTTGGTGTTCCGGCCATCGTAGTGCGCCTGAAGGCGGCCGCCTCTACTCGCGGCCGCCCTTCCGCTGCAGCTGCAGGTTCCTCAGCATCACCGGCTGGTCGCCGAGATTCTCGAGCACGATCGAGCCTTGCACCTTGTCCAGGGTGATGTTCGAGTACGCCGAGGCGAGGCCACGGCCCTGGCCGTTCCTGTCGATCTGCAGCTGCAGCACCGTGAACGGATAGTCGGCAGAGCGCGGACGATCGGCGGCTTCGAAGAAGGCCATGCCCTGATCGCTGGCGACGATGACGTGGCGGTCGTCGTTCTCGCCGCGCAACTCGGCCGCGTACCGAAGCTCGAACCCCTGGTCGCCTGGCGCGGCGAGGCGGCCTATCGACGGCGCCTGCTGGAGCGCTTCCTG
>JAKFCK010000073.1:0-14799 GCA_036676685.1 Chitinophagaceae bacterium
GAGTTGGGCGATTGGCTGTAATTACTAAAGTCCGTCGCCGATTTCTATTAGCGGGGCAAAAGAGAAAAAGAACGTGAAAAATTAAGCCTGCAGCGCTGAGAGGCATACAAGGTTGAACAAAGGCCAAAGCAATGCCGCACTATTAACGGATACCCTTTGACCATGGAAACAGTAAAATTTGAAATGAAAAGATGTTGAAAAAAAATAAAATAAAATGCCGGCACCTGTTTTTCCAGGAGACCTGTTAAACTATTTTTTAGGCTGGTGTTTTTGAAAAATGGTCACCGATAGATATTCTGCCGGGAAATGAGGTACAGCATTACCAAAAATATTCATTAACGCCGGGATTTCATTTGCTTTGAGCCAATCATGTTGATCTTCCTTCCATACAAATGTTTCCCCCGTAATATTTTTTTCCTTTAATTCGTCTGACGTAAAAGGGCCCACGAGGTTTTGGCCATTGTGTAAGTAATATTGTTTCATCCGGCAGGTTTTAGCTGGTACAGTGAGGATAACGCAATAATGGCCGTTATATTTTAGACAGCTGCTATTTTGTGGTAGTTAACATTTTGGTTTGGCGGGTAATTCGCCCCGGTTCGTTAAACTTTCCGGAAAAATATGGAACGTCGGATAAAGCTGATTACCACGGATAATTACCTGCGAGTCTGCGGCTGCAATCGCCCTGGAAAAAAGTTCGCCTCAGCTGGGGAGCTTACTAAACCTTTGGAAGTCTTTAATAGAAAAACTGTTCCCTGGCAATTTTTCCGTCCTTCACTTCGTACACCGCGATCTCATCCATTTGCATACGGCCCATGCCTTTCATTGTTACATCCATTCCCATTGCCACAGCAAAATGATTGCCCGCTACCTGCGGAGCATTGGAGTAACCACCATGCATTTCTTCAAGCATCTCTCCAAACTGTTTACCTTTTTTCTTGATGGCTTCAATACCTTCTGCAGACCTGAGCAACGTGGAATTTTCCGGCTCGATGCTTACCGCGTTGCCGGCAAATAATTCATCCTGTATCACGTCCCATTGCCCGGATTGGGCCAATTCATGAAAGCGGTTGGCAACAGCCGCAGTTGTTTTCACAGTATCCATTGTAGACATAAAATATAGTTTTTAAGATGAAAAAAAAGGAATCGTAAGGTAGTGAATTTAGAAGGGAAGTAAAATCAAAGTATCAAAAAAATGATGGGATTGATTTGGTGATTTGATAATTTGATGATTTGGTGATTTGACCCGATAACAATCGGGATTTGGTGATTTGGTGACCCGGCGGGAAGGATGCTTTTACCTGGATCATTCCTGCGGGAGCCTGGCCATGTTGGTTTTTCCTCACGAAAAAAACAGGATGATTAACTGGGCTGCCAGTATCCTGAGTATCATGGTAAGCGGGTAAACTGTAGCATAAGTTGACGAAGGAATATCGTTGCCGGCCATCTTTAACGCAAATGCAAGGGCGGGCGGATCAGTGCAGGCCCCGGCCAATAATCCACAAAGCTCGAAATACGTTTTCCTGAAAAATTTAGCAGCAATCAAACCCACAATGAGCAAGGGAACCATGGTAATCGTGATGCCCATTAAAATCCATTGATAACCGCTGCCATCTGTAAATGCATCCGGCAAATTATGCCCACTATTCAACCCCACACTCGCCAGGAATAAGGCTATGCCCATTTCACGGATAAAAAGGTTGGCGCTGTTTGTTGTGTAATTATTCAGGTAAAGATGGTTTCCAAAGCGGCTGAGAATAAGGGCCACAATAAGCGGGCCACCTGCCATACTTATTTTTACGGCCACCGGAACATTAGGGATGTAAAAAGGAATGCTGCCCAGGATAACACCAAAGACAATCCCTATAAAAATCGGCCCCAGGTCAGGCGCCTCCAGTCTTTTCAACGAGTTGCCTACTACTTCTGTGAATTGTTTTACTTCATCAACTGTTCCTACAACTGTAACTGTGTCACCCAACTGCAGGTATATGTTACCGTGAGCCACCATTTCTATACCGGCACGTTTGATCCTGGAAATAGTGAGTGCCTCCCTGTGCAACGACGGTATGCTTCCCAGGCGACCATGAGTAACATCTTTATTCGTCACTACAATCTGGCGGGAAATTAAATCGCTTGACGGTTCGTTTCGAAGGTTCATATTACTTTCTGCACCTACCAGTAATTTTACCTTCTCCATCAGTTTCCTGGATGCCACGAACTGCATTACATCGCCTGTACCCATAATGGTATCCGGCGTGGGGGTGATGATCTGGCCGTTGTGGAACATACGTGAAATGATAACCGGCTCCTTCAACATTTGAAAGATCTGCCTGATGGGTTGACCGATGAGTTGTTTGTTCTCTAATGTAATGTGAATGGATAACGGCTTATTCGATTGGATATAGCCCAGTTTGCGGTGCAGTTCCTGCTCTCTTTTAATATTGATGCCCAATATTTTTTTTAAGAGGACCAGCGACAAAATAATTCCTACAATGGCAAAGGGATAGGCTACTGCGTAAGCAAGCGTAATGGTAGTACTGTCTGCGCCAGCTATATGTAAGTCTTTTGACGCAGCCTGCGCTGCGGCAAGGCCGGGTGTATTGGTGACGGCACCACTCATAACACCTGCCATGGTGGAAATGTTTGTGCCGGAAGTATAGAAAAAAATAATAGTAATAACTAAGCCCAGTATTACCACGGCAGCAGCAAGACTGTTGTTACCGAGTGCACTCTTTTTGAGCGAAGCAAAAAAACCAGGTCCTACCTGAAGGCCCACGGAATAAACAAACAGTATTAAGCCAAATTCTTTTACAAAATGCGCTGTTTCTTCATTAATTGTAATGCCAAAAAAGGAAAATAATATACCCAGGAAAAGCACCCAGGTGATGCCGAAAGAAATACCGAATATTTTTATTTTTCCAAAAGCAATCCCGATTGCAATTACCAGGGAATAAATAATGACGGACTGCGCTACAGATTGCTCTGTAAATAACTGTGTAAACCAGTTCATGCTAAGATATTTAATGCCCGCCTTTGCAACGATAATGTTCCTCACAATCCCAACGGGCTGGAATTACAAACCTGTTTTATGTAAACTGGTTCGGGAGTAAATAAACCTATAACAGGCAACCGAAAAGACCTGCAATATTGCACTACACACAATACTATACATGTTCCGGTGCCAGCGCCCAATGTTCGGGAGAGCGCCACAAAGAACTCAGCAATAATTCTCTCATAAAGAAAAATTCTTTGGGAAGCCTGTCGTAGAATTTAGAGAAAAGCTCTTCATGGGAAAGCAATTCCTGTTTCCAGGGTTCCCTGTCTATTGTCATTATTTTGGCAAAATCTTCTTCACTAAAATCTTCCATCCCGGTCCAATCCATATCTTCATATCGGGGCATCCAGCCAATGGGAGACTCCACGGCACTTGCACCACCACGCACTCTTTGAACGATCCATTTAAGCACCCGCATATTTTCCCCAAACCCTGGCCACAGGAATTTACCGTTCTCGTCTTTCCTAAACCAGTTCACGCTAAAAATACGTGGGGCATTAGGCAGGTTTCGGCCAAATTGCAGCCAATGGTTTACATAATCTCCAATGTTATAACCCATAAACGGCAGCATGGCAAACGGATCCCTTCTTACTTTGCCCACTTCGCCAAACGCGGCAGCGGTTGTTTCACTGCCCATGGTTGCTGCCGTGTACACGCCGAAGTTCCAGTTGAAAGACTGGCAAACCAGTGGTACGGCTGTGCTTCTTCGTCCGCCAAAAACAAAAGCTGCAATATGCACGCCGCCAGGGTTGTCCCACTCCTTGTCTATCGCCGGATTTTGGGTGGCTGCTGTAGTGAACCGGCTATTGGGATGAGCAGCAGGTGTACCGTTTTTAGGATCGTATGGTTGGCCTTTCCAGTCTGTTAATCCTTCAGGTATTTCTTTCGTCATTCCTTCCCACCACACGTCACCATCCGGCGTAATGGCCACATTCGTAAATATAGTATTGGCCTGTATGCTTTTCATTGCATTGGGATTTGTCTGGTAGTTTGTGCCGGGGGCAACACCAAAATAACCGGCTTCCGGGTTAATGGCGTAGAGTTTTCCATTTTCTGCTTTATGTATCCAGGCAATGTCATCCCCAACAGTGGTTACTTTCCAGCCATCTATACCTTTTGCAGGTATCATCATGGAAAAGTTGGTTTTGCCACATGCGCTTGGAAAGGCTGCTGCGATGTAGGTCTTTTCTTTGGCAGGAGACTCCACACCCAGGATGAGCATGTGTTCTGCCAGCCAACCTTCTTCTCTTCCCATAACGGAAGCTATACGAAGTGCAAAGCATTTTTTGCCCATCAGCGCATTTCCGCCGTAGCCACTACCATAAGAAATGATCAGGCGTTCTTCCGGGAAATGAGAAATATATTTTGTTGTTGCATTGTTTGGCCACAAACTGTCCGGGTTTGTCGTTGTAATCGGTGCTCCAACCGTGTGCACACATTTTACATATTCATTCCTGTTCAGGTACGGGTAAACAGCTTCGCCCATCCTTGTCATGATGTGCATACTAACAACCACATATTCGGAGTCAGTCAACTGCACACCGTACCTGGAATAAGGAGAACCCAGGGGTCCCATACAAAACGGTATCACGTAAAGCGTCCTTCCGCTCATTGAATCGCTCATGAGGCCGCTCAGGATACGTTTCATTTCATTCGGATCCATCCAGTTATTGGTGGGGCCTGCGTCATCTTTCCTGCGGCAACAAATAAATGTTTTGTCTTCTACTCTTGCCACATCACTGGGGTGTGAGAAACAGGCAAAACTGTTGGGTCTTTTGTCCGGGTTGAGTTTGATGAACGTGCCCTTTTTTACCAGCTGGCTGCATAGTGTGTCATACTCTTCTTTGCTTCCATCGCACCAATGAATTTTATCAGTGCCACATTGGACTGCAATGCCATTCACCCAAGTTTCCAATTCGGCCCTTACAGGTGAAGATTCGTAAAAAGGAAAACTGATTTTTTGAGTCATTGAAAATTTATTTATAAAGTAAATAGATATTGTTACCTGCTTTCTTCGTTACAAAATTCCGCGCTCCGGCTTTGCCAAAACCTGATGAAAGTCAGTTTTATATATGATTGCTATACTAGCAATTTAAAATTCTAAGGAAAAACACATAAGGGAATTAATCACCTTCACCAGGCAGGTGGCAAGGAATCAGCAAAGTTGACAGCCGGCAAGCGCATGGCCGTGGCCCTGGCTCATGGTACATGATTAAGACTGCAGCACCAGGCTCGGAGGTTGCCGATCAGAAAAAATCCCGGGCTAACAACAACCTGGTCCGTTGTCCGGTCAGGAGTGTAGCTCAAAGTTTGTCGCTTCTTTTTTTCCTGTTCCTGGTTCTAAGAATTCCCCACGGGGATAAGTTGACCGATAAGGGCATAAATATGACCAACTTTAATTTTTATCCCTGCCCGTTATTAACTTCTTTTCACATACCACGCCGATAAGCCGATAATAATAGGGTTTTAGCACCTTCGGCATAACCATTGCAACACTGTGCGAAACACTAAAAGTTTTCTTATGAAAAGAACATTATTATTTTTTGTAACGGCATTGTTATACGTTACAGGCATCGTTGCTCAAACCCCCGATAGGTACACCGTTTCCGGTGGTGTGCTCGGAGCAGCAAACTATTCTAAATTCAGGTTGACGGAAGACATTCCCGGTACTGATACAAAATTTAAATGGGGATATGCCCCGGGCGTATTTCTTACGTTGCCGTTTGGACGAACTGTCGCTTTGGAATTACAGGGCCAGTATTCCCGGGTCGGAAGCAAATATGAAGCCGGCAATACCACAACACTTGACCAGGAGCTAACTTATATCTCCGTGCCTTTGTTCCTTAAATTTCACGCGGGTAAATTTCTTGCGTTTAACTTAGGCGGCCAGGCTGATTTCCTTATGAAAGCCACCGATAAAACATCGCCGGTTGACGTAGATAATGAAGATGCTTTCGAACATAATTCCCTTGGTGTAATGGGTGGATTCGAAATTTTTCCCCGTGGCCGCGTAACACTTTATGGTAAGTATGTACATGGTTTAAAAAGGATAGATGAGATTTCATCTACCAACATGGGCCGGTACAACCAGCAAATACAGGCTGGCGCAAAATTTAAATTGTTCGGTAAACGTATACCGGGTACGCCTCCGCCACCACCTGTTCCTGTTGTAGTAGACCGTGACGGCGATGGTGTATTGGATGCTGATGATAAATGTCCTGACACAGCCGGATCTGCTTCTTTAATGGGTTGCCCGGATAGAGATGGAGATGGAATTGCCGATGGCGACGATAAATGCCCGGATGCAGCAGGTATTGCAAAATACCAGGGTTGTCCTATACCAGATACCGATGGTGATGGTGTAAATGATGAACTGGATAAATGCCCTACAGTGGCAGGAACAGCAAAATACGAAGGATGTCCAATACCAGATACAGATGGTGATGGCGTAAACGATGAAATGGATAAATGTCCTACACGTGCAGGTGAAGCCAGCAACCAGGGTTGCCCGGTTATTGCCAAAGAAGTGATTGAAAAAGTAAATTTTGCTGCTAAGAATGTATTCTTTGCAACAGGCAGCTACCAGCTGCTAGGTAAATCAAACAAGTCTTTGGATGAAGTTGTAGCCCTCCTAAAGGCAGATGAGTCGTTGATGATCGACATTGATGGCCACACAGATTCCCAGGGATCTGAGGAAAGCAACCAGGTATTATCAGACAACCGTGCAGGTGCAGTAAAAAATTACTTTGTATCTAAAGGTATTGCTGAAACACGCCTGAAGTCTGCAGGTTACGGCGAATTAAAGCCCGTAGCAGATAACAGCACTTCTGCAGGTCGCGCTAAAAACCGCAGAACAGAAATGGTCGTGAGAAATTATTAAGACACTGGCCTTTCGCAAAAATAAAAAATCGGAACCCCTGGCAATTTTGCCGGGGGTTTTGCTTATGGAGGAAGTTGCGGAAGCGTTTATGAAAAGATGAAAAGACTTTAAAATGAGGAAATACGACAACAAATCTGGCAATAAATAATGAATATGGATAAGGTTGCCAAAAAAGCTTTTCCCGTCACGGCAAACTCCCCTTTTCCTCCGCCTTATCCGTTTTTTCCGCGTCCTTTCGCACGTGTTTATGCTATCTAACGCGCAGCCCAGGTTCCTGGCACACGAAAAAATTCTTTTTGTATTTGCCCAGGCAGTTCTGGATCAGCCTTACATGTTATTCTATATTTGCTTTACTTTTTATAATACAACAGCCTGTTTAATTTCATAATTAAAAGTTTTAAATATACCCTGCATGCAATCAAAGACGACAAAAATATTCAGCATTATTGCCGGCTTCATCCTACTGTTATCGGCATGTAATAATAATAAAGAGAAAACCGTGCGTACTCAAAATAATACCGTGAAGGAGAACGCAGCTGTTTCAAAAAAGAAAACAATTGTTTTTTTTGGCAATAGTCTTACCGCAGGTTATGGACTGGCTCCCTCGCAGGCTTTCCCGGCAATCATTCAAAAAAGGATCGATTCTCTGGCCCTCCCCTACCAGGTAGTGAATGCAGGCGTAAGTGGTGAAACATCTTCCGGTGGCAATACCCGTGTGGATTGGATCCTGCGGCAACCCATAGATATCTTTGTGTTGGAATTAGGCGCCAATGATGGCTTGCGGGGTATTCCACTTGCTGAAACGAGGAAGAGCTTACAATCTATTATCGATAAAGTAAAGGC
Source organism: Chitinophagaceae bacterium (assembly GCA_036676685.1). Lineage (GTDB taxonomy): Bacteria > Bacteroidota > Bacteroidia > Chitinophagales > Chitinophagaceae > Ferruginibacter. The sequence continues at coordinate 7,776 of JAKFCK010000073.1, forward strand.
GAAGTACCCACGTGCTAAATTGGTTTTAGCGGGTATGCAGGTGCCGCCCAATATGGGACAACAATATTCCACGGAGTTTCGAAATATTTATACAGAACTGGCTGCCAAAAATGCAATGACGCTCGTTCCTTTCTTATTAGAGGGTGTTGGAGGTGAAACAAGCCTTAACCAGGAAGATGGTATTCATCCCACGGCAGAAGGGCATATTATTGTTGCGGAAAATCTTTGGAGGCAATTGGAAGAGTTACTTTAAAGAGTAGTGGCAAGTGGATAGTGGCAAGTGGATAGTGGCGAGTGGCGGTTACAAGGAAATGGCTGGTGGCTGGCCGGTTAAAATTTTCAAGAAAGAAAAATAAAAAAACAGATAAGGACAGTTGTTAATTTTTTCGATTCGTGGACGTAAATAAAAAATGCCGGGAATACACCCGGCATTTTTTATCGTAATTCACCCTCAGAAGGAATAATCAAGACCAATCATCACCATGTCTGTAGACATTTTATAGGATACATTACTGCCGGGAACAGCGCCATATGGGTTAGTTGAATTTTTAAGTGTGGGATTCAACAGCGGGCCGCTTGTGTTGCCACTGCTGCTCCCATGATGGTAAACAGCGTTGAAAGTAGTCCGGCTACCAAGCTCATATCCGAAACCAACCTGGAATGCATTTTTAATAATCGCTGTTGCCGGGATGGAAAAAAAGGCCAGTTCATCGCTGATTGGATTTGAGCTAAACGTATAGCCTACCCTTACAGGGAATTTATTTATGCCTTTGTATTGCAAGCCCGCAGAGACAACAGAAATATTTTTCCAGCCAAAGCCTTCTACAGCATAATTTTCTGTCCAGCCTTTTTTTTCAAAACCGGCAGTCCTTTCGTAGTTCACAAACCGGTAATCCACTGCGGCATCAATTTTATTTGCGGAGTAACCTATCCCTGCAGAAAGTATAGCAGGATAATTCATTTTAAATTCAACACCCGGTGCGGTGGTCCCATTTAAATAGGTGTTTTTAAAGTCAAATTTTTCAAAGTATTGTGGTGTTTTATAAGATGCACCCAATTTAATACCCATGCCGGAATTATAAAATAAGCCGAACTGACCGCCAATCCCCAATGCAGTTGCTTTATTACTTTCGGGATAACCAAGTGTTGGGCTGGGAGCGGAAAGCGGGTTTGGGGCCAGCTCAAGCGTAGAATAATTAAATGTGGGAGAAAGGCCTATTGAAAATTGATCAGACAATTGATAGGCGTAGGTGAGTCCAACCTGCAGCAGCGAGTAATCTGATTGAATACGCCCAAAACCTCCCTGGCTTTGCGGCATATTAATGGGATTAGAATTACTCTCCGGGAATGTAACGCCAAAACCGCTAATGCCAAATGCAGACACACCAAATGTATGCTTACTGTTTTTTTTGCCCCATACCATCGCAAGTGCTGGCATCACCGAAACGCCCCGGTCATCATTTGTTACACCGCTCATTGGCCCGCCTGGAGTAGGTACGGTTGAATATAAAACCGGGGAAGAAAAAAACAGGCCCGCATTAACAGATACTATTTTGGAATCAAATGCTGAGATACCTGCCGGGTTCCATTGTAATGCGCCATTAATATCTATTGGTTGAGCTGTAGCCGCACCACCCATTGACATATTTTTTGCGCCGATTCCCTGCATAATATGGCCTACTTGCGCCAATAACAAAAAAGGAAAAATACCGAATCCTGATGTTATTAATATTTTTTTCATAATTAAGTTTTTTTCTGCATTAAGTGCAGGATGTTTTTTAATAATTGTATGTAAAACTAATTTATGCAAATGGCCAATTTGTTGACCTTAGTCACCAGATTCAATGACTGCAAATAGTTGTTTCAAGGAAGGAAATTTGAAAATGAAGAAAAGAGCTGATTACAAAATAAACTACCTGCAGGTCAGCACTACCCTGCTCCATTATTTAATCATCATGGTGAGATACCTGGGCATATCGACAGGCAGAGATAAAATTATTTTATGTCGTAAAACCCAATGCTGTACTTGGTTTGAATGTCCTGGTATTTTTCATTGCAGTTGGTGTGCGTATCATAACCGGCCAAACTACGAGAAAAAACCCATCCTACTTTCTGAGGGAAAATAAGTATCCGTGCTTAAATAAAACGGATGAATAAACCTGCAATGTTATTCCATAAAAAACAGCACGGTGGTAACAAAAGTTACATTCAACTCATCTCTCTCCCGATCTGGTGAACTATCATATTTTCCGATGATCACTGTCACCCGGTTTGATTATCCCAATCATATAAGGGCGGCATAAAACGATCGAATTTTACCCTTTAATAAACCAGGTAAAATAAAGCAATGAAAAATCTTGTAATACTCGGAGCTGGCACAGCAGGTACAATGATGGCGAATCATTTACATAACCAGCTGAAAGCGCCCGATTGGAATATCAGCATAATAGACGAGCAGCTGGAACATCATTATCAACCCGGCTATCTTTTCCTGCCGTTTGATATTTATTCACCGGATGATATTATCAAAACTATTGAAGAGTTTATACCAAAAAATGTGAACCTGGTCAGGCAGCAGATCAGCCGCATCCTGCCAAAAGACAGTAAAATAGTATTAGCCAATGGCGAGGTGATGCCCTATGATCTTTTGATCATCGCTACCGGGGCCAAAATTGCTCCCGGCGAAACAGAAGGCATGGAAGGTGCCGAATGGCAAAAATCTGTTTTTGACTTTTATAGCTTCGAGGGATCACTGGCCCTGAGAAATAAACTGAGAGACTGGGAAGGTGGTAAACTGGTCGTGCATATCACAGAGATGCCCATCAAGTGCCCTGTGGCACCCTTAGAATTTGCATTTTTAGCAGACTCCTTTTTCAAACATAAGAAAATGAGGGATAAAGTTGAGATCACCTATGTAACTCCTTTAAGTGGAGCTTTTACAAAACCTAAAGCCACCGAAGCGCTGGAGCATTTGCTGGCAGAAAAGAACATCCACATAGAACCCGATTTTGCGATTGAGCGGGTGGATAATGAAAAAAAAGAAATTGTAGATTATGGTGGTAAAACCATTCCGTTTGATCTACTGGTAACCGTACCCACCAATAAAGGGGACGATTTAATCGAAAGATCCGGCATGGGGGACGATCTGAATTATATCCCCACCAATAAAGCCACCCTACAATCTTTAAGTTATGAAAATATTTTTGTACTCGGTGACGCCAGTAACATACCGGCGTCCAAAGCTGGCTCTGTTGCTCATTTTGAAGCAGAGATCTTAACGGAAAACATTCTTCTTTATGTAAAGGGAGAGCCGTTAAAAGAAGAATTTGACGGGCATGCCAATTGTTTTATTGAAACCGGCGGTGGCAAAGCATTACTCATTGATTTTAATTATACACACGAACCGGTGGAAGGAAGTTTTCCCTTCCCGGGTATCGGTCCATTACGTTTGCTTAAAGAAAGCAGGATGAACCATATGGGTAAGCTGGCCTTCAGGTGGATCTACTGGAATGTATTATTAAAAGGTACCCATATCCCTTTTGTATCGGCAACTATGTCTGAAAGTGGAAAAAATTACAATTGAAATAATTAATCATTATAAAAAATTACAATCATGGAAACAATAATAGCAGGTAAACCAATTACAGTAAACGAAGAAGGTTACTTAACTGAATTTAGCCAATGGGAAAAAGGAGTTGGAGAAGCACTGGCAGCAGAAGCCAACATTGATCTTAGTCCCAGGCATTGGGAAGTCTTAACCTATTTGCAGAAGGAACACAATAACCAGGTTGCGCTAAGCATCAGGCGAATTGGTAAAAGTGGCATAGTGGATATAAAAGAATTTTACCAGTTATTCCCAGTCGCTCCTTTAAAAACAGCCACAAAAATTGCCGGCATCCCCAAACCCGCCAGTTGTATCTAACAATTTAAAACTTAAGTAATGAGCGAAAATAACGGAGCAATCAAAAAGATGATGATCATCTTATCAAAAGGAACATTAGAAAATGTGTATGCCGCTTTCGTATTGGCCAACGGGGCCCGGATGGAAGGGATCGAGTCAGAAATATTCTTTACTTTTTTTGGCCTTGAGGCTGTTCATAAAAAGAAACTGGAACACTTACATGTGGCTACGGTGGGTAACCCTGCCATGCATATGCCGACAATGCTCGGCGGTTTGCCGGGTATGGAAGCGCTGGCATCATACTATATGAAAAAAGAAATGGAAAAAATTGATATGCCCGATATACATGAGTTTTTAGAAATATTAACTGCATCCGGTGTAAAAATGTGGGCCTGCAAATTAGCTATGGATATGTTTCATTATACCAAAGATGACTTGTACGAAGGAGTGGATGATGTAATTACCGTAGGCGATTTCTATAAATACAGTAAAGGCGAAGGGGTGCATATGTTATTTGTATAGATGGGGAGTGACGAGTGGGCTGGTAGAAAGTGGGAAGTAGCAAGTGGGGTGAAACCCTTCCCTCTGGCCAGCATCGTCATTGCGCAGGGCAGGAAGTAGGGAGTGGCTGGTGGGATAGACTAAAAACCTCGACCCTCTACCCTCGACCCTCTACCCCCCTCTCATCACACTTCTTCCCTCAATATTTCCAGCGGCGGCCGTCTTACCACCGCACGGCTGTTTATAAGGCCAATAAGTACGGTAAGCAGGCATACGGCAATAAAGACAATCAGCAACGGCAACCATTGTATTGTAAACTCCGTTTCAAAAATAAATTTTGCCAACATCCAGCTTCCCACCAGTGACAACACAATACCGGTGGCGGCAGCCAGCGCACCCAGGAAAAAATATTCCAGCGCGGTGATATAAAAGATCTGTTTACGGCTGGCGCCCAGTGTACGTAACAGCACACTTTCCTGTATGCGCTGGTATTTGCTGATGAGCACGGAGGCTATCAATACAATAAGCCCCGTAAATATGCTAAAGCCGGCCATGAACCGAATTACAAAACCCACCTTAGCTAATAATTCATCCACTATACTTAACACCAGGCTGAGATCAATGAGAGAAACATTCGGGAACTGTTTCACCATTTGTTGTTGGAACCTCGCCGACGTTGCCTTATCCGGGATGCGCGTTAGTAATACATGAAACTGCGGCGCTTCTTCCAACGCACCGGTCGGGAAAACCACGAGGAAATTTGTTTGTACGCGCTGCCAGTCTACCTTGCGGAAACTACCAACGATAGTGGAGATAACAGCACCCTGCACATTAAAGATCATCGTGTCGCCAATATTAATGCTATTGCTCTTCGCATACCGTTCTTCGATTGATACAAATATTGTCCCGGAAGATTGATCCACTTCACCCGTCCATTTTCCTTTGGTGATTGTCTCCGAACTTGTGACCGAATCACGAAACGTGACGCGGTACTCGCGGTCAAATATCCATTCGCGCATTTTAATACTACTGTCTTTATCCAGCATGTCCACCGTGATATTATTCACTTTCTCCAGCCGCATCGTCACGATAGGTACGGTGCCATCAATCGGCAGGCCCTGTTGTTTTGCCAATGCAATCACGCTGTCTTTTTGTAAAGGCTGTATATCAAATAAGATCGTATTGGACTGGCTGCCGTCGGCAGAACGCATCACCCGGTTAAGCAAAATAGACTGGATAGAAAACATCGTGCAGATAAATGCAGTCCCTAAACCGATGGCAACGACCAATATCGTTGTCTGGTTATTCGGTCTGAATAAATTGGCCAGGCCCTGCCGCCACAAATAACTCCATGATTCCGGGAAGAACCGGCGTACAGCCCACATCAACAGGGCTGCTATGGCGACTAATATTAAAAACGCAATCAATACGCCCAGGGTAAAAAAAACAGCCCGCTGCAGGCTTTTTAATTGCAGGTAACTAAAGGCAAAAATAAAACCCAGGATAGCGAGGTATACCAACCACTTGACCGGGTCTTTAAATAAGCCGGTTGATTGAAATGATAAGCGCAGTGTATTCAACGGAGAAACATTACGTATGGATATCAGCGGTAACAATGCAAAAAGAAAGGAGATCACAAGGCCTAACAATAACCCCTGCCCGATCGCTTTCCAGGAAAGCTGCGGATCAATGGTTACCGGTAAAAAATCTTTTAACGCAATGGGTAAAACCTGCTGTATGATCGTTCCTAAAACTGCACCCGCAACTGATCCAATAAAACCTATAACAACGATCTGTATCAAATAAATTAAAAATGCCTGCGAACCTCTTGCACCGAGGCAACGTAAAACGGCTACCGAATTTATCTTTTCCCGTACATAAATATGAATCGCGCTGGCTACACCAATGCAGCCAAGTAATAACGCAATAAAGCTGATCAGAGATAAGAACTGTGTGAGGTCGGTCAACGACCGGCTGGTATCCCGCTTCTGGCTTTCCACGGCGTAGGCGTCGACGTCGTCGCGCGAGAAGCCATAGAGGGTGGCGATCAGGTCGGCGCTGATGCCCTGCGGGGTGAAGTAGGTCTTGAAGGCCGAGGACGGGTCGGTCGGCCAGGCGCCGCCGTCGCTGCCCATCGGCACGCGGCTCATGCTCTCGACGCCGCCGCCGATGGCCATCTGGGCTTCGCCCGAGATGACCTTGGCCGCGGCCATGTTCACGGCTTCCAGGCCGCTGGCGCAGAAGCGGTTGATCTGCACGCCGGCGGTCGTCTCGGCGTAGTCGGCGGTCAGCACGGCGGTGCGGGCGATGTCGCTGCCCTGCTCGCCGACCGGAGAGACGCAGCCCAGGACCACGTCATCGACCTTGGAGGTATCCAAGTTGTTGCGGTCACGCAGGGCTTCGAGCACCTGCGTCGCCAGCGACAGCGAGGTCATTTCATGCAGAGAGCCGTCCTTCTTCCCCTTGCCGCGGGGCGTTCGGACGGTGTCGTAGATATAGGCGTCGGCCATGGGAGGCGTCCTCGTCAGGAGGGGTGTTTGGGGGATTCGACGACCACCTCGGTCTTCACCGAGCTGGCGATGAAACAGTCTTCGTGGGCGGCGTGGTGCAAGGCTTCCAATT